>JAJAZB010000450.1 GCA_026785975.1 Cytophagaceae bacterium
CCCTAAAGGGGGCTTTTCCTGCCTGGAAGTGCATTTTAAGCCCCCTTTAGGGGGTTGGGGGTTCTAGCGTCGAATACCGGTTTACTTGTGGTCGACTACTTAAAAACCAAAAAATCAGCCTTGTCGGATGGGCCTAAAAAGCGGTTTAATCCAAAAAAAAAGTCGTTCCCTGGGGAACGACTTACCTGGCGTAATGCCGGGAATCTAAGGATGTACTTCGATTTCTTCACCCTGCTTGTTGTGGAAGTGAAACTCCATCATGCCCAGCGATGTGTCTTTGATGAGGTTGACCCAGGTTTTGTACTGCCAAAGCCATTGCAACCGCTTGGAGGGAAACCCCGCCGTAAAATAAGCGTGCAAATACGGGTGCAGAATCACGCTGACGCTCTTCTCGTTTTGCTTGCTCAGGATGTAGTCGAGGTTGTGCTCCACCGTTTCCGACACGGCGATGCTGGCCGAAATTGTACCCGTGCCCCCGCAGGTTGGGCATACTTCCACGGTTTTGATGTTCATCTCGGGCCGGACGCGCTGCCTGGTAATCTGCATCAGGCCAAACTTGGTCAGGGGCAGAATCGTAAACTTCGAGCGGTCGGCTTTCATTTCATCGCGCATGACGTCCTGAATCGTCTTCTTGTTTTCAGGCTTTTTCATGTCGATAAAATCAATGACAATAATGCCGCCCATGTCGCGCAGGCGCAGTTGCCGGGCAATTTCCTTTGCCGACTCGATGTTGACGCTCAGGGCAGTGGCTTCCTGACTTTCTTCGGAGTTCGATTTATTGCCACTGTTCACGTCGATGACGTGCAACGCCTCGGTGTGTTCGATGATGAGGTAACCGCCGCCGGGCAAACTTACCGAACGACCGAAGAGCATTTTAAGCTGCTTCTCGATGCCGTACTGTTCAAAAAGCTTGTTTTTGCCGACGAAAAACTTAACGATTTTCTCTTTCTCGGGGGCAATTTGCTGAACGTACTGCCGGGTTTCCTCGTAAAGTTCTTTGGAATCGACGGTGACGCTGTCGAAGTCATCGTTGAGCAAATCGCGCAGCATGGAGGTCGCGCGGCTCATTTCACCAATTATTTTATCGCGGGGCTTGGCTTCCCGCAAGGCTTTCATGCCGTTATCCCATTTGGCAATCAAGCCTTTCAGGTCGGCTTCGATCTCTCCAACTTCCTTGCCCTCGGCTACCGTGCGCACGATGACGCCAAAGTTGGCGGGCTTGACCGACGAAACCATCTTTTGAAGCCGGTTTCGCTCCTGCTTGTTCGTGATTTTCTTCGACATATTGACGCCGTTGGAAAACGGCACCAGCACCAGAAAACGGCCCGCAATCGAAATGTCGCACGAAAGCCGGGGACCTTTGGTTGAAATAGGTTCTTTCACCACCTGCACCAGAATGGGTGTGCCTTTGGTCAGAACTTTGTCAATCTTCCCGTGCTTGTCGATTTCGGGTTCCATTTTAAACCCATCGAGCCGACCAGTAGGCACTCGTTTGGCGATAACCTCGCGCGAAAATTTGTTGAGCGAATTGATGTTGTGCCCCAGGTCGAGGTAGTGCAGGAAGGCGTCTTTTTCGTAACCAATGTCAATAAAAGCGGCGTTCAAACCGGATACCAGTTTTTTGACTGTACCCAAATAGATGTCGCCGACCGAAAAATGTTCTTCTGATTCTTCGAGGTGATATTCAAGGATTCTTTTGTCTTGCAAAAGGGCGATCCGATCACCTTTCGGAGTAGAATTGATGATTAATTCTTTACTCACAGGTGATTGCTACGTTTAGAGGAGAGTTGGTGTGGCTGATCGCGGCAATCTGAGGAACAACCCGAAGGGATTCCACGTTGGGCGGCTCCATCACTCAATCACTCTCAGAGTGGATTGAAATATACACAACAAGGCTGCCCCAACCTGAAGCAGCCAGTCAAGAAATCGGTGGAAAATCGGAAAAGTTTAACGGTTCAGGTCTGCTGATTTACCCGACGAGTGCCGGACTTCGCTAGTGCAGACCTGAAACGTCGAAATTAGAACCCTGCCGGTATCCCATCGGCCTTGCGGGCCGTACCTGATTATTTCTTCTTGTGACGATTCTTTCTCAGACGCTTTTTGCGTTTGTGGGTAGCAATCTTGTGACGTTTTCTTTTTTTACCGCAGGGCATAATTGTAAAAGTTTTAAGTGTTTTTAAATTACGAAACCAGACCGCCGGGTCCTGTTTCGTGGGTTAGTCCCGCTTAGCGCCCATCGTTGCGCCAAACTTATTCTTCCAATTTCTTCAGGTATTCGTCGACGCCCGCCTGGATGGTGGGGTCTTTTTCCAATTTCCTGACCGACTCCAGCCAGCGTCGGGCTTCCACTTTCCGGCCCAGTTCGGCGTAGCTGATGCCGAGGTAAAACTGCGCCCTGGCGTTGTTGGCGTCGTTGCGCAAGATTCGCTCGAACCGTTCGACGGCTTTTGCGTACTGGTTGGAGCGCATCGAAAGCATCCCTAAGTTGAAGAGGGCACCCTCGTTGTCGGGGTCCTGCTCCAGCACTTCGCGGAGTAGGGCAATCCCCTGCATCGGGGTTTCAGAAGCCATGTACGTCATGGCCAGATTCGTTTTTGCCGTCAACAGATTGGGGTTCTGTTTCAGGACTTTTTGGTAGTACTCCCGGGTTTTTTCGGCCAACTTCACCCCCTTTGCCTCGTCAATTGCAAATGTGAAAGCTTGGTAGTACTGATCGGCAGTTTTGAGCCAGCGTTCGGCGGATGGGTCAAGCAGTGCGGCCTGTTCGGCGTAGTAAGCGGCACTGTCGAACCGGTTGAGACTGGCCAGTTTCTCACTCAACTGGTCAGCCAGGGCTATTTTTTCGGCTCCCGTTGCCGAGCCAAATTGCCCTTGCAGGCGATTCACCGCCTGCTGGTCGGCGGCGGGCAAGGCGTTAGCGTGCATTTTGGAAGCCGCCGCCTGGGCCTGGGCAGGCGTTTCGCTTCCTCGTTTTGGCGGCTGGTTGGTCGCCAGCTTTCGTTTATCGTCGTTTTGCACCAAGCCTTTCGGCAAACTGTACAGCGCTCCGACGGAGGCCAGCGCCAGTACAACCACGATAACGAATGATTTTTTCATAAAACAGCTACAGACCTGATGCCTGCTTACCTGGCTTAGTTTTCAACGGCGGCACCGGCTTTGTCGCTACTTTTCACCTGCTCAACAAACACTTTGGCGGGCTTAAAGCTCGGGATGAAGTGTTCATCGATGACGATGGCCGTGTTTTTGGAGATGTTGCGGGCTACTTTCTTAGCCCTTTTTTTGTTGACGAAGCTCCCAAAGCCCCGTACATAAATGTTTTCGCCGTTGGTCAGCGAGTCTTTCACGACGCTGAAGAATTGCTCCAGCGCACTGGAAACGTCGGCCTTGTCGATGCCGGTCTTTTCGGCGATTTCTGAGATCACGTCTGCTTTAGTCACGTTGCTTAGAACTTTAAGGTTGTACTTTTGTTAGCGTTTTATTGACAAACTGAAGGCGGGAATTTTTGTGAGGCACAAAAGTAGAGTATTACGCTCAGTTATGAAAGAAAACGTCTGAACCTTGCGCAATATTTCTTGAGTAAACCGTTAATAGTTAGCCGCTTCCGCACCCTTTGCGTTTTGAATTCCGACTTATTTGCGCAGAAACTACTGCGCTGGTACCAGCGCCACCGCCGCGACTTACCCTGGCGGCAGACCACCGATCCTTACTTTATCTGGCTCTCCGAAATCATCCTGCAACAGACCCGCGTCGCGCAGGGTTTGCCCTACTACGAGAAGTTTATCGGGGCCTTCCCGACCGTGCAGGCCCTGGCCAATGCCGATGAGCGTGAGGTACTTCGGCTCTGGCAGGGGCTGGGTTACTACTCCCGCGCCCGCAATCTTCATCAGACAGCCAAGAGTATTGCCGGGCAGCACGAGGGCCGGTTTCCCACCAGTTACAACGAACTTCTTAAACTCAAGGGTATCGGTAGTTACACCGCCGCCGCCGTGGCTTCGTTTGCGTTTGGCGAACGGGTCGCGGTGCTCGATGGCAACGTTTTCCGGGTGCTGGCGCGGGTGTTTGGAGTGGAAACCGATATCACGACAACGGCGGCCAAAAAAGAGTTCACCCAACTGGCCAATGGTCTCATTTCGCCCGATCATCCGGCGATTTACAACCACGCCATCATGGACTTCGGGGCGACCCAGTGCGTGCCGGTATCCCCGCAGTGCCTGTTCTGTCCGTTCGCCTTCGACTGCGAAGCCAATGCCACGGGTCGGCAGGCGGTGCTGCCCGTTAAGCGGAAAAAAGCCCCCGTCCGCGAACGTTTCTTTCATTACTTCGTGGTTCAACAGGGCGACCGCCTGCTACTGCGCGAGCGCACCAGTCGCGATGTGTGGCAGGGCTTGTATGATTTTTACCTGGTCGAAGCCGATCAGACTTTGTCTTTTGACGAGCTGGTCACGGACGATTTTCTGGCGAAAATAAGGCCGGTTTTCGTTCTGGAAGGGGCCTCGGAGGAGTCCGTTCAGTTGCTCTCGCACCAGCGCATCCGGGCCAGGTTCTGGCGGTTGCGCATACCGTTGGAGGTACTGGTCGATTTGCCCGCTCAGGCCCGGATGGTGACCGAATCCCAAGCCGACGCTTTACCTAAACCCTTGCTGATTGTCAATTACCTACGCGACGATTTATTTAGAAACCGGTGAATAAACTATCGAAAACAATGCTTTCATTTGATAGATTTTCTGCGTATTTTTAATTCTAAACCGTAAATCTTTACACCATGGCACGTTCCGTAAACAAAGTAATTCTGATTGGCAATTTGGGCAATGACCCGGAGGTTCGCAGTTTGCCGAGCGGAATGAAAGTAGTCAACTTCAACATTGCTACTTCCGAACAATACACGAATAAAAACGGCGAACAAGTTACCCAAACCGAGTGGCACCGCATCGAGATGTGGGATAAAATGGCCGACATTGCCGAACGTTATCTGAAGAAAGGCAATCCCGTGTACATCGAGGGCCGGATCCGGACGGAGGAATGGACGGACAAGGAAGGCCACTCGCGCACCACGGTGAAAATCCGGGCGCAGGAAATGAGTTTGCTCGGTGGCCGTCCCGGCGACGAAAACGTTTCGGCCTCGGCGGGTAGCAGCGCATCGAGCGCGTCGGCCTCGAGCGGTGATGGTCAGCGCCGGGCTGCTCCCCAACCCGCTGCCGCTACTGCCAGCAGCGAGCCAGCCGTCGACGACGATCTGCCGTTTTAAAAAATTGTTAAAGGCTGAAGGACGGGTGATTTACTCAACCCGTCCCTCAGCCTTTAACAATTCGTTTTCACCAAACCCTCCCCATTTTGGAACCACCCCTTATTGCGCCCGGCCTGGAAATGCCGGGCGACCCTTCCGCCGACCCGCTTCCGGCGCTCTGGCACCTGGCTACCGTCTTGGTGCAGGTAGTCGATCTGCCGCTTTCCGTTTACCTGATTAATGGCCTGATTCTAATGGTGTTGCTCGGCTTGTCGGCCATTGTGTCCGGCTCCGAAGTCGCCTTCTTCTCGCTTTCTGCCGACGAGCGTGCCCGGTGCCGGGACAGTGACTCAGCCATCGAGCGCAAAATCGTCCGCCTTCTCGACCGGCCCCAACTGTTACTGGCTACCTTGCTGATTTTCACCAACTTACTCAATATTACCTTTATCACCATTACTGCCTACCTGACGAGCCAGTTGCTGGGAAACGGGGTGGAAAAATGGGTCGGCATTCTGGTGCAGACGGTGGGAGTCACGTTCGTTATCGTCTTTTTTGGCGAACTCATTCCCAAAGTCTGGGCCAATCAGAACAACCTCCGTTTCCTGCGGTACACGGCCCCGATCATCGCCACGGCCAGCCGGGTATTCCGGCCCATTTCGGTGCCACTCATGGGCATCAGCAATGTGATTGAGAAGCGGGTCCAGCGGAAAGGCTACACCATCACCGCCGAAGAACTCACCCACGCCCTCGAAATCACGACCGGGCAGGGTACCTCCGCCGAGCAGAAAGAAATTCTGCGGGGAATTGTCAATTTTAGCAGCATCGCCGCCCGGCAAATCATGCAGTCGCGCATGGATATTACGGCGTTCGACGTGGAGTTGGACTTCCACGAATTGATGGATAAAATCAATAAATCGGGCTACTCGCGGGTGCCCGTGTACCGCGAATCGCTCGATAAAATTGAAGGGATTTTATACATCAAAGACCTGTTGGTGCATTTGGACAACGATGAGAATTATCAGTGGCAAACCCTGATTCGTCCGCCGTTTTTTATCCCGGAAAGTAAAAAAATAGACGACCTGCTCCACGATTTTCAGGAAAAACGGGTACACATGTCCATCGTCGTCAATGAGTATGGCGAAACTGAAGGATTGGTTACCCTGGAAGATATCATCGAGGAAATCGTCGGGGATATTCAGGACGAATTTGACGAGGAAGAAGTGGATTATACCCGCCTCGATGCCAATACGTACGTTTTTGAAGGAAAGACACCCCTGGCCAATTTTTGCAAAATCCTCGACATTGATCTGGAAGTTTTCGAGAAAGTACGCGGCGAAAGTGAGTCGTTGGGCGGACTGCTCCTCGAATTATTTGCCCGGTTGCCCAAAGCCAACGAGGAGATTCGTCACGCCAATTTTCAGTTTCGGATTATCTCCGCCGATACCCGGAGAATCAAACGGGTGCGGGTGGTGGTAGAGCCGGAGGACTTGAAAAATAATGCTGAATTATGAATGAAAATGCAGTAATCCCGTATTCATTCGTTTCACTTTTCTCAAATTCAGCGTTCAGCATTCAAAGAAGGTCCACCAACGTTTTCTTTTCCAAAACCGCCAGGTTGGCATCCCGCCAGTTTTCCATCACCGCGCGCAGGGTACAGGCTTTTTCGTCGACGCAGTCTTCACAACGTCCGTAAAAATAGAGCGATACACAAAGGGTTGGCGCGATGGGGCCGTCGATGATGCGCATTACCCGGGCAAAGGTCACTTCGGCGGGCGGCACCCGGAGCAGGTAGCCACCGCCCTTGCCCTTCTGGCTTTGCAACACGCCGTGGTTGCGCAGATCGAGCAGGATGGCTTCGAGAAATTTCTTGGGAATACGCTCCTTCTCGGCGATCGTCGAAATCAAAACCGGACGACGATGTTCGTACTCCTGAGCCAGTACTTTCAGGGCCTTCAGAGCGTATTTAGCTTTCTTGGAAATCATTCAGTGGCAGGGGGCTATTCGTCAAAGATACAGGTTTGTGTGGTTGGTTGGTTGTTGCTGATTTTTCGAAAAATTTTAGCCGTTTTGCCCGGCGCAATCAACAAAAAATCACTCCGTGCGATTCCAGTACACCAGTAGGTTTAGCGTCGCCCGGCCCGCCGCAACCAGGTCGAGCCGACCGTCGCCATCGAGGTCGGCGGCTTGCAGGTCTTCACAGGCCATCGGAATGCGATCATCGAGGGGAGATTCCGTCCAGTTTTGCCCCGTCGCGTCGGGTGCCCAGAGGCGTACCCCAAACTTCTTATCAGCGTTGGCCATACGCCAACCCACGGCGATTTGCGCCCGGCCCGTTTTCAGGAAATCGCCGCAAACCAGCGCGTGACCCTGGGCCAGTTTTTCGTACAAAACCTGTTTGGGGCTGTCCTCCCGAAGCACGACCAACTGGTTGCCGTGCATGGGCGACACGGCCGCAACGAAGGATTTTCCGCCGACCGTACCGCGCCGAACTTCGCCCATACCCACTCCCGGCCCAACTTCGGCCCCACTGAATTGCCAGCGATTGTTCTGCCAGGCCAGCACCCGTCCGCCCTCACGGCCACCCAACAGCAGGCGGGTTTGGGGGCCGTCTTCCCAGATTTCAAAGTTGTGGGTCATGTGCAGGCTCGAATCGACCAGGTGAAGTTTCCAGGGCTTACGTACCGACGCACGTTGGGCGTTTTTCGGAAATTCGTAGCCGTACACCCGCACTCCGCGCCCTTCGCCGTTTTTATTGCCACGTCCGTGCAGGGGCACGACGATGAGTTGATACTGGTTGGTACCCACTTTTGCCCAGCGCATCCGGTGGGTCGTGACCTCGTGGTGCAGGCGTACCGGTTCCCAGCGTTGCGTTGGGTCCTGGGGACGAATCAGGTAGAAAACGGCCCCCGATTTAGTGGTATCATTCGTTTCGCCGGGGTCCCAGCCCGCACCCACGGCGACTTCTACGCGCCCGTCACCATCGAGGTCGCGGGCGGCGATGCACACGTTGTCCTGCGGCGTCAGGTTCCGGGCCATGACAAACCGCTGCCACGGATCGCCGGGATTTACGGGATTTTTGTACCAGACAATGTCGGTTTTGTCGGCCAGAAGAATGTCGGGCTTGCGGTCGCCATCGACGTCGCCGAGGGCGAGGCCGTACCCGATCGAAATTTGGTTGTCGATCACCTGGGCTTCAAAACGGGCCGTTGGCTGGGCGTTGACGGTTGAGAAAAACCAACCGGCGAGAAAAAGAGAGAGAGCGTTTTTCATGAGAAATTCGGTTAGAGGCTGTTTAAAAATAGTGGTGAGGTAGTAAAAAAAGCAGTGCTCTCATCCTGACCCACCCCCCGTTCCATGTCGGCCCCCTCCCAGGAGGGGATTTGGCTACGGGAGTCCCCTTCTGGGAGGGAGGAGGGGTGGGTGAACACTGGTCAACCACCTACCAATCGCACAACTGGAGTTAGTTTATTAAACTTTCATTTTCTTCATTTCCCCTAAAATACTTTCCCGGTACGGGTAAAAATCCACCTGAAACGTGTGTCGGGGCGATTGGCTATAACGTTTGCGCAGCACCGTCTTGTCGTCCTCAATGGCGCGAAGCATCGTTGCGCGGTCGGGCAGGCGGCATTGGCCCGTCAGGAGTTTGGCAATCCACTTCGCCTGAAGTTCGGCCAGGGGCATGATGGCTCCCAGCGGCTGAATGAAGGCCAGAAAAAATAAATTGGGGTGGTCGGGGTGGACGACCCGCCGGTAGAGTTCGAGATTGTTTTGCTGCTCGACGTTCAGGAAATCAGCTTCAAAAAAGGGAAACGAAACTTTGTAGCCCGTTGCGTAAATCACCAAATCGGCCTCTTCCGTGCTACCATCCTCGAACACCACCGTTTTCCCGCGAAACGCCCGAATGTTGGATTTGAAATGAATCGCCCCGCGCCCGGCCAGATTGAGCAAATCCTGCGAAACCGTGGGGTGTTCGGCCAGGGGTGGCCGCTTGGGTTTGGGTACACCGTAATCCTCCTGATTGCCATGCGCCAGCCAGAGCGTCATTTTTAGTAAAAACCGCTGGATTGCCATCGGCAACCGGGCCGTTGCCGGGCTGGCCAGCGAATCAAACGGCTTGCTCCAGAGCCAGTTGGGTAAAATATACGCCCCGCTGCGGGTGCTGATGGTCACGCGGCCAGTGTGGAGGCGGGCCGCTTCGCAGGCGATGTCGACCGCCGAATTGCCAATGCCGACGATGACGATGTTTTTACCGTCAATCTGATCGGGCGTCCGGTAGTCGTGGGCGTGCAGGGTTTCGCCGGTGAATGTTCCGGGAAAGGGTGGGTCGGGGTAGCGCGGCGACCAGTGGTGGCCGTTGGCTACGAGCACCGCCCGGTAGTCGCCCTCACCCTGGTTGGTGGCGACGTGGTAGCTACCATCGGGATTGGGCCGCACGCTGAGCACTTCCGTGTTGTAGGTAATCAGGGACTCGACGCCAAAATGCCGGGCGTAGTCCTCGAAGTAGCGGATGATGTGGCTGTGGTGCGGAAACATCGGGTACTCGGTGGGCATGGGGTAATCGCTATACGCCATCACCATGCGGTTGGTATTGATGTGCAATGAGCGGTAGGCCGACGACAGTCCGTTGTCGTTGTTGTACCGCCAGTTGCCGCCCAGTTTCGAGCCTTTTTCGAAGCAATCAAACGGAATGTTCGCTTCCTTCAGGGCTTTGGCCGCCGTCAGGCCGGAGGATCCGGCACCGATGATGGCTATTTTGTCTGGTTTGTCTGAACCCTGATTCACGGGATTTTAGGATTTACAGGATTTTAGATTTTAGCGAAAACGAATTCTTCGACCAATTCAGCCACCATGACTGCGCCCGCGCTGTTGAGGTGAAGGTTGTCGGTTAAAAGGCGGTTGCCGTTGTAGTCGGCGATGCGGCCATAACTCCAACCCAGGACGTGACGCTGAATCCCTGCCAGGAAAACCGTTAAAACGGTTCTTTCAAACCGAATCGTCGGCTGCGAGGGCTGCGTGTGCAATTCAGTTTTCATTCGTTCCCGCAAAGGCAGGTACGTTACACCTTCAGTTTCGGCGGTTTCCCGGATGATTTTACTGTAAAAATCGGCGCGGCGGTTGGCTTCGTGGGTTAGGTCTTCGCTCATCGGGGGCAGCGAAAGCAGGGCAATCCGGGCGGACGTTTCGGTTTTGAGCCGCCGAACGATTTCGGTTAGGTTGCGCCGGAATCGCTCCGCATCGGGCTGGCCGGTGGTTTTGCCGTGGCGGTGGTAGCTCAGCAAGGCCGCCTTGCTCAAGGTTGCATTCACGTCGTTGGTGCCGATGAGTACGGTTACCACGTCGGGCTTTACGGCGATGACATCGGGTAGGCGGGCGAGCAGGGTTTCCGACAAATCGGAGTTGATACCCGCGTTGAAGACCTGCCAATCAGGGAAATTTCCGGCGACGATTTCGACGTAGTTGGCGCTGATGTTGCCGTGGGTAAGGCTGTCGCCCGCACAAACGAGGCAGGTTTTGCCAGCTTGCAACGGCATCCGGGTGGGGTAGCGGGCGTCGGGACGGTACAGGCGAGCCTCACCCCAGAGTAAAAAACCCAGCAGGACCACCAACACGAGGCCGAAGCTCAGAAACAGGTACAACATCCGCGTGAATTTGTCGGGCAAATTGCATTATTTTCCTGAAATCTTTTCCTAAGCTCTGTTTCGGTGAAATCAATTATGCCCTGTCTTTGAATGGCAAGCAGGAGTGAAATCGTGGCATCAGGTAATCACCCGCCGGACTGGGTGTCCCCGACGGCTTGGAGCGCTTTTGAGTTTACTGAAACTATTCGGCGAAGCCGCCGGGAACGCCCAGTCCGACGGGTCCCTAAAAAAAACCGGAACCAAAGGCTCCGGCTTTTCTGCAACACCAATATGAAATTTTAATTACTTGTCGTAGTCGGTTTGCTGGGGGTTGAAATTGGCCCATTTCTCGGTCCAGTTCATTGTCCCGAAAGCGCCTTTGAACGTTTCTTTCGTAAAAAACGCATCGCTGCCTTTATCCAGCCAGGTCGCGCCGGTCAGGAGCGAGGAGCCTGTGGCCGGGGTGAATGCCGCCGTAGCATCCAATTTGAAGGCGTTGGCATTCAACCCTATCGTGCCGAGGTTAGCCGAGGTTACGATGGAATTGCCGAAAGCAGGCGTATTGAAAAAGGCTTTTGCCTGAGCGTCGGTGAGGCCATTACCACCTTTGATGTCCGTCAGCACGTTGGCAAGCACAATGTTGCGGAGCTGCATAGCCGAGGGGCTACCCACCGTGTTGGGCAACGTGGTGGTGTTATCAAGACGCAAACCTTCAGGATACCCCACGAACACCGAGTTGAAAATACTGATGGCCGAGGCGCGGCGCAGGTGCAGGGCCGACTGGTAGGGGCCGCTACCGCTACCCGTGGCCGTACTGGGCGTACCGCCCGTAACGAACGCGCTGACGTTGGCAAATACCGGAGCCGTGACCGGCGTAGGAACTACGCCCGCGTTGGTGCCGTCGTTAGCCTGGTTGTCCGACTCAAAGGCGTTTGAGCCTGACAAGTCGGCGAAAGCCGGATCGCGGAGGGAAAGGGCGTACTGAACTTTGCCCGTATACCCAAAATCGGTATCGAAATCATCATCGAAGTTCCGGTAGGCCACCAGGTGCTTAGCATTGACCGTGCCGCCAAACCACTCGAAGGCGTCGTCGCCACCGTAGCTCACCTGCACGTAGTCGATGGTGGTACCCGAGCCGACGCCGTACATCGTTAAACCATTGATTTCCGAACCAGCCGTCAGGGCGATACCCCCGAATTCGATGCGCACGTATTTGAGCGAACCCGAGTTGTCGGCGGGGATGTCAAATTTCTGGAACGTACCGCTAATCCCGCCTTCAAAATTCCGCGAAGCCAGTTGGTTGTGGGGCGCTTTGCCGATGAGCACCACGCCACCCCAGTCGCCGTAATTCCGTTGACCGGCGGGCTTGGAGGAAGTGAACACGATGGGGCGATCAACCGTACCTTCCGCGATTAGTTTGCCACCGGCTTCCACGATGAGCGTACCACCTTTGGCCTGGCCCGAAGGATCCTGCTCTTTCGTGGCCCCTTTGATGATCGTACCCGGCTGGATGGTCACCGTCGCGCCATCTTTTACGTACACAAAGCCTTTGAGCAAATACACTTTGTCGGCGGTCCAGGTTGCGCTGGCCGTAATGTTTCCCATCACATCCACCACCGATTTGGGGGCGAGCGAGAAGGAAGCCGTGCTGGTCACGGCGGCTTTACTGCCCACCTGCACGGTGATGGTTCCATTCTGAGCACCGGCGGGTACTGTTACAACGAGTTGCGTGGCCGTGGCCGATTTTACCGTACCCGCTACACCACCCGTGAACGTTACTTTGTTGTCGGCGGCTGTGGTGCTAAATTCTGTTCCCGTGATGGTGATGTCCGAACCAGCGGGGGCACTGGTTGGGCTGATCCCCGTAATCGTCACGACGGGTTCGGGGGTGTCTTCGTTTTTACAGGCCGTCACGGCCACCAGCATCAGCGTGGTCAGGGCAAAAGTGAGTTTCCGGTTTTGAAGAAATTGCATAGGGGTTTTATAGATATGGTTTGGTTTTAAATTTGTTGGGTTGTCTGAATCAGGGAATTATCGTCCGGCCAAACGTGTACACCACGCTCAGTGTCGTGTAGCTACCACGCTTGAACGAGCGCACCTGCTGATCGGCATCTTTGGTTTTGGAGGTCAGGTCGTTGCCAATTTTTCCATCCCGGTTGAAATCCTGCTCCAGGCGAACCGCCTGGTTGAGAATGTCCTGAATGCCGAGGCGGAGTTCAATGTGTTTCCTGAACACCTTGCTCACGTTGAGGTCGACGACGTTGCGGGGCATCTCGTAAATGGTCGGGTTGTCGGCATTGCCTACGGCGAAAATTCTTGGCCCAAACACGTTGTAGAGCACATTGGCCTGCCAGCCACCGGGCACGCTGTAGTACGCCGCCAGGTTGAGCAGGTAGGGCGATTGGTTGGACATGGGCCGCTCCGTATCGGTCAGGCCCCGGATGTCGTAGTTCTGGATGGCACCGCTCAGGTCCGGTGCCCGAACGGATTCACCCAGCGTGATTTTACTCTGAATCAGCGAGGCGTTCCCGACGAGCGTCAGATTTTTCAGGAACGCACTGGCGGAAGTACTGAACGATTTGCGGGCTTCCAGTTCAACGCCGTAGCTCTGGGCGCTCTTGGTGTTGATGTAGGTATAGGCAAAACCGTTGGGCTGGAGGAGCAGGAAGTTTTCGATGGGATTTTTGAAATGCTTGTAAAAACCCGTAATCGAGAAAACCTGCCCGTCGCCGGGGTACAGTTCCCACTTCGCGTCTACGTTTTGAATCGTCGTGTTTACCAGCGTCAGGTTGCCCTGCACGTCGGTGTTGAGGTTGAAGTCGTAGTAGCTGAAGGGCGCTTGCTCGCGAAACTCGGGCCGGTTGACCGTGCTCGAATAGGCCAGGCGAAGGTTTTGCTTCTCGTTGAGTTTGTACGTGAAATTGGCCGAGGGCAGTGGGCTGAAAACACCCTGATTCACCAGGGTGGGATTGAATGGGTTGCCCAGTTTACGCAGGTTGTATTCGCCCCGGAACCCCAGCGTCAGGCTGGCTTTGGGGCCGAAGTACAGATCGCCGCCCACGTAACCCGCCGCGTAGGTGTTGCTGGCGTCGTACGAGTCGATGCTCTTGGTTCCGTCGAGGAACGAGAAATTACCTTCGGCTCCGCCAATATTCTGGGGGGCAAACACGTCGCCCACCGGCAAGCGGGAAATGCTCTGCGTATTACCCCGCTGCTGGTAGCCGTAGAATCGGGCGTTGAAATCGCGGGTTTTCTGTTCCAAGTAAATACCGGTACGCAGCATGGCGGGTTCGCGGTCGCTGGGGTTCCCAAATTTTTTATTGACGTTGACCGACGCGGAGTACAGGTATTCGTGCAGTTTCGACCAGAACCGCCCCGATTGCTGGGGCGTCGGATCGGTGGGCGTTGACACCGCCAAAGGCTGCGCCGAACCCGTCGGGCGGGTGTAGAGGACGCGCTTCCAATCCGGTTCCCAACGGCCCGTGTAGCCGAAGCCGCTCATCCAGTCGAGTTTGAGTTGGTCGCTGAAGGTGTGCTCGCCGGATAGTTGCGAGGTCAGGAGGCTGCGGTTTTCAAAGCGCTCCGAGTAGCCCACCCGATCCTGCCCCTGGGCTACGTTCTGCCCGTCGCGAATGGTGTTTTCGGTGTTGCCGAGTTGGTTGAAGAGCGTTTTCCATTCCAGGTTGAACGCGGGCGAAAACCGCGCCGACCAGTTGTGCAGCACGCCGAGGCGGGTGTTGCGTTGGTAAAACTGATCGGTGTACTTTTCGCTGATGTCGTTGGCCACCGAGCCGCTGTTGTAAATATTGAGGTCGATGTCGGCCCGCTGATTCGTCACCGAATAGTTGATACTGGTCAGGTTGCTCACCCGCACGTCGCCAAACTCGAAGCGACGCCCGGTATTAAACGCAAAGCGGAGATCGGGCGAAACCGAGATGTTTTTCAAGTCCCAACTGTTGGGCAACAACCGCGCGTAGGAAGCCCGCACCGCCGGGTCCAGGGTATTGAATGTACCCGAATTGGTGGGGAAACTGGTTGGAATCTGTTGGGCCTTGTTCCACAAACCCAACCAGGCCAGATTCCCCCGGTCGTGGGTTTTGGCGGATTTGAACGTGGTGTTGCCCCGGTAACCCACCGTAAAACCAGCATCCACGAAATTCTGGTCGGGCTTTTTCTTGGTGTAGATTTTAATAACCCCGCCCGCAAAATCGCCAGGCAGTTCGGCCGCACCCGATTTGTAGATAATCATCCGGTCGAGGATATTGCTTGGAATCAGGTCAAACGAAAACGAGCGCACGTCCACTTCCGTGGAGGGCGTGATCATGTCGTTGACCATCACCGTGTTGTAGCGCGAACCGAGGCCCCGGATGAGCACGAAGCGATTGTCGACAATGCTGATGCCCGGCACCCGGCGGATGGCGGAGGCGGCATCACGATCCTGCGATTTCTGGATTTGCGAAGCCGAAATCCCCACCGCAATGGACTTCAACTGCTTAATTTCGGTGATAACGGCGATTTCAGTGTTGGTGGCCCGGCTGGCCCGCACTACCACTTCCTGGAGCGACTTGCCTTCCTCGGTCAGTTCGGTTTCAACCACCGTCGTGTTGCCCGATTCGACGCGTACATTCGGAATTTCCTTCGTTTGGTAAGAAATGTACGTTATGATTACTTTGTGGGTACCGGCGGGCACGTTGCTGACCGTGAAGTTTCCTTCCACGTCGGTATTGGCACCGAGTTGTGTTCCGTCGATGCGCACGGAGCCACCGATAACGGCTTCCTTCGACCTGGCATCTTTGAGAGTACCCCGGAGTGTGCCCGTCTGGGCCAGGGTTTGAAGACTGCAAACAATTGCAGCACAAAGGGTTAGTAGTGTTTTGCGGTTCATATTGAGTTGCATCATGGTCATGACGCCGCAAAAGTACCCCAACACTATTACGCCCGTGTTACGCCAAAATTATGGGTAGGTTAAGGATTGAAAAGAATGATTTAACAATTTCATAACACGTGGCTCTTTTGTCATCCCGCCGCAGGAGAGATCTTGCTGGAAAGCGATAGACAAGGTCCCTTCTGCGGCGGGTGAAAGAATAATTATGACAAAAACGTTTATCTTTTGGAATCCCAAACCCTTCATTCGCTCACTTCTTCATTCACTCCTTCCTGATGAATTACCTAATTTTTGGGGCCAGTGGGGCCACCGGACAGATTCTTACGGCGCAGGCCCTCAACGACCACCGCGTAACGGCTTTTGTACGCGACCCGGCCAGCCTGCAACCCAAACCCAACCTAACTTTAGCTCAGGGCGATGTAACCGACTACGAAAGTGTGCGGGCCGCGCTGAATGGCCAAACGTTCGACGTTGTGTTTTCGGCACTGGGCAGTCGCCATCGTGGTAAAGACCGGCTCAATACGGTTGGCACCGGGCACATCGTTCGGGCGATGCGCGCAACGGGCCACACCCGGCTTATCGTGCTGTCGTCGTTGGGCGTAGCCGATGCGTTCAACTCCTGGTTTACGCGCAAAATTTTGGTTGGCTTTCTGCTGAAAGAACCCCACGAAGACACACGAGGGATGGAAAAAGCAGTGCGGGAAAGTGGCCTTGATTACACGCTCGTGCGCCCGCCCCGGTTGCTCAATTCGCCGTTTACGGGCGCGTACCGGGTGGCTACCTCACCCCCGGCGAAGCGGCTAAACCAGATTGCCCGCGCCGACGTAGCACATTTTATGCTTCGCGTGGCCGAAAAAGGGGAATTCAACCGGACTGCGGTGGCCATTGGGTATTAGCGAACGCCATCAGTCAATGCAAGCGGATATCCGTCATTGCGAGGAAGTCACGAAGTGACTGACGAAGCAATCTGCCGCCGTAAACCATTCCAGAAAAGCGGGTACACCCATATTTCTGGCCCGCTTTGATGGATTGCTCCGTCGGTCACTGCGTTCCTTTCCCGCGCGGCGTCCGCTTGCATTGACGGGCAAGGGCTGTTTTTTGTGTGACAGGTATTAATTGAATCGGATTACTTCACCGTCGAAAACATATCGTAAGTACCCAGCACGTAGGAGGTTAGGGTGGTGAAGTGATTGCCTTTGTCGGTAGGAATAAGCGTCACATTCGTGGCACCCCGGGCGCGCATGGCATCGTAGGCATTCTGGGAGTTGAAGTAAAACACCAGATCATCGGCGGTGCCGTGGTACAGACGTAGCGGGGTTTTAGGCTTCCAATCGTACACGTCATTATCTTTGACCGCGTTGACAAATGCCTGGTCAGTGCCCTCGTTGATCGCCTTTTTGAAACTATCCGTGAAGGTTTGGTCGAGGCTCACGCTGATGTTGGCCGCCACGCCTTTCTGGGCCTCGGTCGCGTAGGGTTACTTAAAATAATAACTCATCGGGCGGGCCAGTTTGTAGAGGTCATTGTAGGTGCGCAACACCCAAACGTACAGCCGGTTATATTCAGATTTGCCGCTGGTTTTTTCGTTGATAATCTGCTTCATAAACGCCGTTTTATTGTAAGCCCCGGCCCCGGCCGTTGCCGCCCGAAGGTTGAATTCGGTGGGGTATTTTTCCTCCATCAATTTCAGGAGCGACATCGTCGCGTAGCCACCTTCCGAGTAACCCGTCAGGTACAGGCGATCGTCCCACTTGACGTTGTTGTCCTTGCAAAATTCCCGCGCGGCCCGCAACATATCGAGCGAAGCCTGGGCCAGGCCCTGCCGGTGTTCGTAGGTGTGGGGTACGCTCTTGGACGCTCCGTAGCCAATGTAATCGGGGCAAACCATGATGTAACCAACGGAGGCAAACACCGTGGCGACTTCGTAGGCATCGCTGCCGGGACCGTAATTGGAGGGCGCTTCGGCGTCCGTGGTGATGGTGCCGTGTTGCTGGCTCACCATCGCCATGGCGTTGGGTGAGTCGGGTACCAGAATGGCCCCGGAAGCCGTCACCTCCGTCCCGTCGGGGAGTTGAGTCTTGTAGGTGATGGTGTGAACTTTCACCCCAAACTGCAAAAACAACGCGTAGGCGGGGTTGATGGCCCCCAGCCGGCTGACGAGTTGGTCTTTGGTAAACTGGATTTTGAGGGTCGAACCGACCAGGAAACTGTTTTGCTTAACCGGATCGGGATCAGTCGCTGTGGTGCGGCAACCCGTCACCCAGGCAAAAATTGCAAGACTAAGAAGAAGCGTTCGCAAACGGCGTAGTTGATTCATGCGAGTTGAAAATAGGACGTAAAAACACGGTGAAATAACGCAAAACGGCGGGGTTTGGTGCGGCTTGCCGGGGCAAATTAGGGAAGTTTTAGGTTCCAAATTCTTTTTTTTCCTGCACAGGAGGTGTGCCAC
>JAJAZB010000451.1 GCA_026785975.1 Cytophagaceae bacterium
GTCTATAGCAATAATCTCTCTACATAAAATTAGTGGTTCTCTGACAATTTTTGTGGGAAGCCTGCCAGTAGTCGTTTTGCTAATGCTTAACAGCCTGATTATGAGCAGAGAGTTTCACCTAAAGAGAAAGTATACTTCACCTTCCACAAAAATTGTCAGAGAACCAAATTAGTTATAAAACCTGCCCATCAAAAACACCAAAACACAAACAGGGACTGAGTAAGTCCCTGTTTGTGTTTAACTGAAAAAAAATCGCTTTTACTTTGCGTGCATCGTCACGACGGGGATGATCATTTCTTCGAGCGAAACGCCTCCGTGCTGGAACGTATCGCGGTAGTGCGCTACGTAATAATTGTAGTTGTTGGGGTACGCAAAAAAGTAGTCTTCCAGCGTAAAGACGTAGGCCGTCGATACGTTGAGCTTGGGTAGGAAAAAGCGCTCGGGTTTGCGGCACACCAACACGTGGTTTTCGTCAAAATTCAGATTTTTGCCCTGCTTGTAGCGCAGGTTGGTATTCACGCTTCGGTCGCCAATGATGCGCACGGGTTTCTGCACCCGAATCATGCCGTGGTCGGTGGTCAGTACCACGCGTCCGCCTTTCTCGGCGATTTTCTTCAACAAATCAAGCAGGGGCGAGTGATGAAACCACGAGGCCGTCAGGCTGCGGTACGCCGATTCGTCGGGCGCGAGTTCCTTCACCATCGCCATGTCGGTGCGGGCGTGCGACATCATGTCCACAAAGTTGTAGACGACAGCGTTCAACTGATTTTGCAGTAAATTATTGAAGTTATCGACGAGCGCTTTGCCCTGACTCACGTTCAAAATTTTGTGGTAACTGGCCTTGATGTTGAGGCGTGCCCGCTGAATCTGATTCATCAAATGTTCTTCCTCGTGGCTGTTGAGGCCCTCTTCATCGTTTTTCTGGTCGCCCTCCGTATCGTGAATCCAGAGTTTGGGGTACTGCCGCTCGATCTCGCTGGGCATCAGCCCGGCAAAAATGGCGTTGCGGGCAAAGGCCGTCGTCGTGGGCAGAATCGAATAGTAGGCGGCTTCTTCCTCAATCGTGAAGTAGTCGCGCAGGGTGGTTTCGATGATTTTCCACTGGTCAAAACGCAGGTTGTCGATTAGAATGAAAAACAGCGGGGAGCCATCCACGAGCGGGAAAACCTTTTTGCGCATCAACTGGTGCGACATGATCGGACGCTCGGCTTTGGGGCTAGGATCGTTCAACCAATCCTCGTAGTTTTCTTCGATGAATTTGGCAAAATTGGAGTTGGCCTCCGATTTCTGCATATTCATCACCTCCGACATACTTTTATTCTCGGTCTGGTCGATCTCCAGTTCCCAGAAAATCAGTTTTTTGTAAATATCCACCCATTCCTCGTAGCCAATGCGGTCGGTGTACTGCATCGAGAGGTTCCGGAAATCCTGTTGGTAGGTGAGGTTGGTTCGCTCCTCGAATAGCCGTTTGCCATCCAGTATTTTCCGAACCGAAAGCAAAATCTGATTCGGATTGAGCGGTTTAATGAGGTAATCGGCGATTTTGGCACCGATGGCTTCTTCCATGATGTGCTCCTCCTCCGACTTCGTAATCATCACCACGGGCAGGTTGGGCTTGGTTTGCTTCATCTGCGCCAGCGTTTCGAGGCCGGAAATACCGGGCATATTTTCATCCAGAAACACCACGTCGAAGTTCTGTTCGTCTATTTTTTCGAGGGCGTCGGCTCCGCTGTTGACCGGCGTAACGTCGTAGCCCTTTTGGGTCAGAAACAGAATATAGGGTTTGAGCAAATCAATTTCGTCGTCGGCCCAGAGTATGGAATATCTTTGCATGATGGAGTTAGAGTTGAACAGGTAGAACGCACACGCACAAAAATAGTATGCCTTTCGGGAAAAGATTTGCAGCGCAGGTTGAGGGAATAGTCTGGAAACTGACCTTCGACCGACACGGTCAGGCACCCGCCATCGGCGTTGAAGTGCGTCGGCGGGAGGATCGGGAAGCAACCTGGGCGGTTGTCGATCTGGTTGATAATCGACTCATTTGGCAAAACCCAGCACCCGACGAACTGGCTGCTGATGAATGGTTAGGCATGATTGGGCTGTACAACGGCACGTTGCTGCTGCACCGGTATGGCACCGATTCGCCCCAACCCCGTGGCTTGCTGGCGCTGGATGCCCGCACCGGAACTCAACGCTATGAACTGCCCGGATTGGTACTTCTTAGCACGGATGGGCAGCGTTTGGTCGCGGCCCGGCCAGCCAACGAAGGCACCACGCCCCGGCTGACGTTCGACCTGGCCACGGGCGAATTTTTTGACGCACCGATCAGTAACCAACCAGCGTCAACGGTCAATTTAGAATTTCCCCGTCAGTACCTCGATACCAATGTACATTTTCCGGTGGTCGCCCGATTCGTTCAGCGGTTAACGGGTGAAGTGGCGGTAAAAGCCGTCAATTACCTTGAAATAAGCGCTCATCCCACCGACAGCGATCCCGGAACTCGCCCCGAAAATGCGTACCTACTGGTTTCTTATTATATTTACGACCAGGATTTGCTCGAAAATCGTTTACTCGTCGTTCAAGGGTTAAATGATATCGTGTTGCACGAAACCCTCTCGACGGGCCAGGGTCTCAATCCTGAACCCTTTGCGATATATACCAACAGCGGCCAGCCGCCCCGGTTGGTTTTCGTGCAAAATCAGAATCGCCTGATGGTGTATGAATGCTAACCCGGTCTTCCCCTTTTTGAAATCCATTTTATTCTTAGCCACGTTGGTGGCGATGGGTGTTTCGGCCACCGCCACGCCCGCCGATTCGACCGGAATCGAGTGGCGCAATGGCAAACTCTTCGTGTTGCACCGCGTCGGCCAGGGTCAAACACTCTACTCCATTTTACGACGGTACGGCGCTTCAATCACCGACTTCAAAGCCGCCAATCCCGGTTCCACCGAAACGGTGCAATTCGATGAACTACTCCGTATTCCGTACACCCGAAAGTACAATGCAACCGCCCCGAAAGGCGGAGATGCGGCGGTCAGTTCCGCTAAACCAACGACCCGGCCGGGTAGCCACGAGGTGCAGGCGAACGAAACGTTGTACAGCATTTCAAGGCGTTATGGGGTGGCCGTTGAAGACGTAAAACGCTGGAACAACCTGCCCGACGCGGGCGGCGTACAAGTGGGGCAGGTGCTGGTACTCAACGGGGAAACCGTACCGAAAAAGCCAACAAAATCAGCCGCCGAAATCGCCAAAGAGCAACTCAAACCAGTCCCGGAACCTAAACCGACGCCCCCTCTGGTGCGCACCGAGCCGGTCAGGTCCAAGTCCGAAGAAACCGGATCGGAAGAGGCGACCGGGCCGGAAACACCCCGTTCTTCCGATGGACCGGTGCCCAATGCCGGGGCTGGTGCCCGCTATATGCGCGAAACCGGACTGGCCGAAGTGATTGAAGTCGATGATAAATCGGGCCGGTACCTGGCACTGCACCGAACCGCCTCGGTCGGGACGATGGTGACGGTGCGCAACGAAGCCAACGACCAGAGTGTAATGGTAAAAATTATTGGTAAATTGCCCGACACGGGCCTCAACAACCGGGTGATTATCAAACTTTCACCGGGGGCATTCAGTCGCCTTTCGCCCGTAGATCGGCGTTTCCGGGCCGAAGTAAGTTATATGCGGGCGAGGTGACGGAGCGGGCGCAGTTCGCGGGCGCAGTTTTTTAAGAATAAATTAGGGATCGATTCCGCAACCCAAACATTGAAAAATTAGTTAGCAAACTATGAACAAGCGAACCAACAACAAATACGTGACGCCGGGGGCAGTGGTGTTCAATATTCTGTTTATTCTGGCGTATCCCATCATTGCCGTGTTTACGTTTGCGTACACGGTACTGGTCTGGGTATTTTCGCTACCCTCCCGGGTGGTCGTTTGGATAGCCCGACGGCTGCGGCGGGAGAACAATGAATCAATGAGTGAATGAAAGAATGAGTGAATAATTTTTGCATTAGCCTATTCACTCACTCTTTCATTCACTCATTGATTCCCATTCCCCAATTTGTCGCCGATCTGCTCGACGCGAGTGTCCGGCGGTACAATCAGCCCGCTTTTATTGCGCCCGACCCGATTAGTATTCCGCATCGGTTCAGCCGATTGCAGGATATTGAAATCATGGGATTTTGGGCGGCTATGCTGGCCTGGGGACAACGGAAAACGATTTTGACTAAATGTGATGACCTCATCAATCGCATGGACGGAGCGCCCTACGACTTCGTCAGAAACCATCAGGAAAGCGATTTGAAGCACTTTTTAGGTTTCAAACACCGTACCTTCAACGACACCGACGCGCTGTACTTTCTGCATTTTTTTCGTTGGTTTTATTCGGAAAACACCTCCCTCGAAACGGCCTTCAGCCGGTACCTTCACCCCAACGACCTGACCGTGGAGCGGGCTTTGGTCGGTTTCCACGAATTGTTCACGGGCTTACCCGATTTTCCGCCCCGCACCCGTAAACACGTGGCAACGCCCGCCCGTAAATCGGGTTGCAAACGGTTGAATATGTTTCTGCGCTGGATGGTGCGGCGCGATTCCGAGGGGTGTGGAGGGGTGGATTTCGGGCTGTGGCACCGCATCCGTCCGGCCCAACTGGTGTGTCCCTGCGATGTTCACGTGGAGCGGGTAGCGCGGCATTTGGGCCTGATTCGCCGCAAACAAACCGACTGGCAAACGGCCCTCGAACTCACCGCCGCCCTCCGCCAACTCGACCCCAATGACCCGGTCAAATACGATTTTGCGCTGTTTGGGCTGGGGGTAAATAATCAATTAGGAACGCTTCAATTAGGAATTACGAATTAGGAATTTTTAATCCTGCCAACCTCCATTTTTACCACATTCGTGCTATACCCGTGCTCTAACTGGGTTGTGCCGGGTGGGTACGCACTTTGATTTTTTGCATTTTAATTCCTAATTCGTAATTCCTAATTCCTAATTGAATTGAAATGCGCGTTTACTCCCAACCTTTCGGCACACTGACTGAGTACATTTTGACGAACGTAGCCAATGGCGACTTCGTCTCGGTTTTGCCCGCCTGGGGCGGCATCGTTCGTTCGCTGAAATTGCACAAGGCGGGGTCCGAACACGAGGTTATTCAGGTGGCTGACGATGAGAAGGCCCTGCGGGCGGAGCGGGGCGCTTCGAGCCTGCACTTATTTCCCTGGCCCAGCCGGATTCAGTACGGGCGGTATTCGTTCAGAGGAAAAAATTATCAGTTGCCGGTGAACGAACAGCCCCGGCAGAACGCTATCCACGGGCTGGTGCAACACGGTGTGTTTGAGGCCATTGACCAGGCCGCCGACGACCAAATGGCCCGGGTCACCATGCGCCACGTGTTCAAGGGCGTGGAGGGCTACCCGTTTCCGTTTGAATTCGACATTACGTATGAACTGAGTGCCGCCGGGCGTCTCACCATCGCGTATTCTGCCCGCAACACGGGCCGGGAACCGATGCCTCTGGGCCTGGGCTGGCACCCATATTTTCACCTCGACGAACCGATCGACACTCTACAAATCAGTTTCCCCGCCGAGGCCACTTATTTTCTCGATAACCAGATGATTCCTGTAGCGAAGGATTTTTTCGTGGAAGCCTCTACTGGTTTTTTGCTGAAAGACCGTGAATTCGACACCCCGTTTAGCGTGTACCGGAACCCAGCCATTGCCACCACGAAACTAACATCGCCGACGAAGAACGTGACGCTGAATGTGTGGCAGGAAACCGGTGAAGGGAAATTCAATTTCGTGGTGATTTACACCCCGCCCAAACGCAACCGCATCGCCATCGAGCCGATGACTTGCAACGTCAATGCCTTCAATTCGGGTGAAGGCTTGGTTACCCTCAAGCCCGGCGCTACCTGGGCGGCGAAGTGTGGGGTGTTTTTGAGTTAGCAGAAAAGAGTTTTCAAGTAAAAACCCGGCTTTGAACCGGGTTTTTACGTTTGAATCTGTTTGGGATTTTGCGCTGAGAGAGTTTTGTTCTGGCGTTTTTGTCATCCTGAGGAACGAAGGATCTTGTTAGCGTTTGTCCGTAAAGCCTGCTAAGAGCAGCGTTTCTGATACCCCTACCCAGATCCTTCGTCCCTCAGGATGATAAAAACAGGCCGGAGTCATGACAAGAAAGTTTGAAAAGCAACCTGCCTACTAAAAACGAAATCCTAAACAGCGTTTTCAAATCCCTCCCTACTTCCCCCCACTTAACTTACTGATTTTGCTCTCGTCCAGTTCCCTCAGAAGTTCTTTTACGGCTGCGTCCAACTGCACATTCTGGCCCGTATAGCTTTCGCCGATGGGCCGCGTGATGGCGATGTCGACCGGGCGGGGTGCCAACTCCATGTTTTTGCCGGAATTATCGGTGATTTTGATGAAGGGAACCCGCAACGTCGAGCCGTCGAGGAGTTGCGCCGCCGAGGTGTAGATGATCCAGCCCGCCGTGGGTTCGCCCACCACTTTGCCGAGTTTGAGCGTGCGGTAGCCCTCCGTAAAATCTTCGGCGTCGGAGAGGGAGTGCTGATTGGTGACCAGAATGGTGGGGGCTTCGAGGGCGCGCTGGCCCAATTGAGTGCGGGCGGGGGCAGCGGGTAGCCCCCGGATCGTCATGGTCAGATAACCCCGGCGCGCCAGCACGTCGAGCGCGTAGGCATTGACAAACCCGCCGTTATTGTTGCGTACATCCACCACGACACCTTCGCGGGCGTGGTTTTGTGCATCAAGGTCGAGGTAAAACCGGGCCAGCGACTCCGCCGACATATCGAATAAGTGGGCGTACCCCAGTCGACCACCGCTCACTTTGGCCACGTACTCGCGTTGTTGCTGCGCCCATTGTTTGTACAAAAGTCCTTTTTCGGTACTCAGGTTGACGGGTCGCAACACCACCTCCCGAGGCGTAGCGCCCGAGGCCGACGAGCTGACTTTGAGGGTGACCCGCCGGGCTATTTTGTTTTCCAGAAGTTGCTCCAGGTTGATGTCCGCCCCGACAAGTGTGTCGTCAACGGCCAGCAAATAATCGCCGGGTTGAATGGCTCCCGATAACGCCGCCGGACTCAGGGCGATGACTTCCGTGACGCGCAACTTGCCGCTGCGACCGTATTCGTCGGGGTCAAAACGCAACCCGACCCGACCCGTCGTGGTTTGGGTCAAACCCGCCGGGGGCGCAATGCCCGAGTGCGAGGCGTTGAGTTCGCCCACCATTAAACTAATGAGGCGGCGGAGTTCGTCGGGCGTGTGTGCCCCCTGCGCGAGCGGTTCGTAGCGTTGGCGTACGCCCGGCCAATCGACTCCGTGAAAGGTTGAATCGTAGAACGCTTTGTTCAGAATCTCCCAAGCCTGATTGAACACGATACTTTTTTCTTTGGCAAAATCCACATCCAGTTCCGCCGTGACCGACAAAGGTTTGGGCTGCCGCGCTTCCAGAGCAATGGTTTGAATGCGGCCCTCTTCCAAATAAAAAACTTCCTTGCCATCGGGCGAAAACTGCGCATCCCGCTTGGTTCCCGACGTCGATGTCAACTGCTTGGCGACGGGCTGCTCGCGGGCCAGTTCGTCGAGCGAATACACGTAGAGATTCTGCTGCCGGGCGGCGGTCGCAATCAGCAATAGGTTTTTGCCATCGGCGCTGATGACCTGCTCATCCACGTCGAGGCCAACGGGCAACAGGCTAAGCCGCTGCTGAATGCCTTCAAACGTGATTTTCGTGGGTTTCGTAGGTTTCGAGGTTTTGGCGACAACGGCAATCGTATCGGCGGGCGCGGGTGTTTTCGATTTTTCCTTCGCGGGAGCCGGTTTGTCGGAGGGCAAGGTTTTGAGTAATTCTTCCTGAAACAACTCCCTAAACTGATCTTCCCGAAATTTGGGCGTGCGCGGAATCAGGTCGATCCGGGCCAACTGGGCATCTTCGGTGCGTTGGGTCGTGCTGAACAACAAATAAGTACCGTCGGGACTCCAACTTAAATTGCCCCCGAAGGTATTCGCCAGAAAACTAATGGGCTTGCTGTCGCCCCCGGTGGCCGGTACCACCGAAATGTTGCGGAAGGTTTTGGTGCCAAACGAAGCGTAGGCGACCCACTTGCCATCGGGCGACCAAACCACCGAGCCACTGCTGGTAAAAGGCGGTCGGTCGAGGTAGCCTTTTGCCAGAAGCCGTTCTTTTTTCGAGGCTAAATCCAGCACGCGTAGTTCCTGACCATTGCGGGCAAACGCCAGCGATTTGCCGTCGGGCGAGAAAACCGGGGCGCGATCATCAGTCGTTTCGTTGGTGAGGCGGGTTTCGGAACGAGTGCTAAAATCGTAGCGAAATAAGTGCGAAACGCCCTCGCGCTCCGAGGCGTACACGAGGCTGCGGCTGTCGGGCGACCAAACCAACTGGGCTTCAACCCCGACGCTGTTGCTGATTCGGGTTGCGTCGCCGCCTTCTTTGGCCGGGGCCGCAAATACTTCACCGTGAACGACAAACGCCACTTTTTTTCCGTCTGGTGAAAGGGCCATCTCCCGGAATTGGTTCGTCAGTTTCAGATGTTCGACAGCCGCACCAGCGGCCGCACCCCGGAGTTTGATCAGCACGGGCGTTGCCTGCTTCGTACCAACATCATATTTCCAGATACCAAAATCCCGCTCAAAAACGACCGTACGCCCGTCGTAAGCGAGGAACGGCCACAGCATCCGACCATTGGTGAAGCTGGTCAACTTCGTGGCCGTGCCCTTGAGCGGGCGCATCCATAAATTCGGGCTACCGCTCCGGTCAGAGACGTAAAAAATCGTTTGCCCGTCGGCGCTCCACATCGGCCAGAGTTCTTTCGCGCTGCTTTCGGTGAGTTGCTCGTAGGTGGCCTTGGCCGCAACCTCCCGGCGTAGCCAGATTTCCGCTTCGTCGAGGTGGCTGCGTCCGTTGCGCCACCACTGAGCGGAGGCAATGCCCCGCGCCGAAAAGGCCAGCGTCGTGCCGTCGGGCGAGGGGCTGGCAAAAAACTCGTTGGCGTAGCGGTCGGCGCTGACGGGCATGGGCGTACCGCCTTCCGCGCCGACACGGAATACGTCGTTCATGCCCGCGATGTCGCGGCTCGTGGCCTGAAAATAGACGCTGCGTCCGTCGCGCGCCCAGGCGCTGAGTTGGTCATTGCCATCGTCGAAGGTCAGGCGTTTGAGTTCGCCGGTGTCAAAATTCAAGGTGTACACATCGCCGTTTCCGCTCCGGGTCGAGTTGAACGCCAGGTGTTTACCATCCGGCGAATACATCGGACGCGACTCGGTATCCGCGTGAGAAACCAGCAGCCGGGCCTCGCCGCCGACCAGGGGCACCGTCCAGATATCGCCACCCGACACGAAGGCGATTTCGGTACCATCGGGCGAAAGGCTAGGTTCGGCAAAGGCGACCTGGGTAGGTTTCTGGGCGAGGACGGACGTGAGGCTAACCA
This sequence comes from Cytophagaceae bacterium, assembly GCA_026785975.1. Classification (GTDB taxonomy): domain Bacteria; phylum Bacteroidota; class Bacteroidia; order Cytophagales; family Spirosomataceae; genus JAJAZB01. The sequence continues at coordinate 9,455 of JAJAZB010000451.1, forward strand.
GCAAAACGGCGGTCAGCAGGACAGGGAGAGGGTTTTTCATGATGTGGCAAAGACGGATTTTTTCTAAAATATACGGTGCAATTCACAAAATCCCATCACCCGACCTACGGGTCGGAATTGTGAAGCGTCAGGGAAAAAGTTGCGCGGTTGTGGTCACGATTCGTTGATCTTTGTCATCCTGAGAACGAAGGATGACAAAGAACCATTACCGGTGGCGAGTTAAGCGGATAACTGAATGATAAATTCGGTAAACGTTCCCTCTTGGCTCTCCACGTTGAGCGTACCGCCGTGACCCTTGACGACGATGTCGTGGCTGAGTGAAAGGCCCAACCCCGTGCCGCTGCCGGTGGGTTTGGTCGTAAAAAAGGGCTGGAATATCTTCTGCTTCACCGAGTCTGGCATACCCGTACCATTGTCGCTGACGCGGATTTCCACACCATCCTCAACACGTTTGGTGCTCACGCTGACGGTAGGTTGGTAACCTTCAACGCCTTGTTTTTCTCGCTCCGAAACGGCGTAAAAAGCGTTGTTGAACAAATTCAGCAGCACTCGTCCAATGTCTGGCGGGACGATTTCCACCAGGCCCGGCTTCGGGTCGAAGTCGGTGACCAACTGCACGTTGAAGGACTTGTCTTTGGCCCGCAAGCCTTGATACGCCAAACGCAAGTACTCATCGGCTAAGGCGTTGAGGTCAGTAAGTTGTCGTTCGCCCGGTGAGGTGCGGGAATGTTCCAACATGCCCTTGACGATGCTACTGACCCGCCCGCCGTGATGGGTGATTTTCTGAAGGTTTTGCTCCAAATCATCGAGCAATTCCTCTTCCAAAGCCGGGTCGCGCTCGGGCTTGCGGTGTTCCTCCCGCAACTCATCGACCAACTCGGCGCTGACTTCTGAGAAGTTATTGACGAAGTTCAAGGGGTTTTGAATCTCATGGGCGATGCCCGCCGTGAGTTCGCCCAAACTGGCCATCTTTTCTTTCTGGATAAGTTGGGTTTGGGTGGCTTTCAGATGTTCCAGGGAGTTTTTTAACTCGGCCGTCCGCTCGGCTACCTGCCTTTCCAGCCTTTCATTTTGGGTAGCCAGGATTTCTCTTTTCTCCTGCTCCTGGGCGACGGTCTGATCCGACAACTGCTGCACCTGCACGAGTTTAGCCGCCAACGACTGACTGGTAAAGGCGAACTCCAAAGCCAAAAACAGGGAAAGCGACACGGGAAACGCAAGTAGGGCAATTTCGTAAGACCCAATCAGAAATACCAAACCCGGACCATTCGGCAGGGCACCATTTAAAATCAGGATCAAACAAAAATTCGACAGTCTGGCCCAGGCCCACGACTATCGTCAGTAAAAAAAGGGGTAGAATAAAGGCACTGGTTTTCATTGGGATGAGTAGGGTGGGAAAGGTACTCGCAAATCCATCGAAACCGCCTCCCTCACTTCTTTTGTCGGTTCAGCCACTTTTCGTACACCATCTGAATGATGCCGTCTTTGAGGCCCAGGTCGGGTACGAAGATGGTGGTAGCGCCCGCCCAACGCATCGCCGATAAATAAATTTGGGCGGCGGGAATAATCACGTCGGCGCGGTCGTCGTTGAGGCGGAGTTTATTAACGCGGTCTTCGAGGCTGAAGCTGGCAATGTGGGCCTGCAAACGTTCCAACTCACTGATGGTCAGGCTGGTTTCGGTCAGCTTGTTGGGCGATAGATTAAACAGTTTGCTGATATTGCCGCCCGTGCCTACGGCGGCGATGTCGGCACTACCTGGCTTCACGTGGTCTTCAATCCAACGCTGCATTTTATCCCAATCGCCTTTGACTTCCTTGCCTTCGAGCAGTCGAACCGAGCCGATTTTAAACGAGCGGCTGGCTACTTTTTCCCGGTTTACGTACAGGTTGAGTTCGGTGCTACCGCCGCCCACGTCGATGTGGA
>JAJAZB010000452.1 GCA_026785975.1 Cytophagaceae bacterium
AAAATCAACGGTGTAGGCTTTCGATTCCGCCGTTTTCTCAATGACCATTTTCTGATTGTCGGCGTCTTTCAGCGCGGTGATGGCCCCCATGATAGTCGGCACCGAGAGGCCGAAGCCATTCATCGTGTACTTGCCGATGGCGCTCAGGTGCTCGGGTTTGGCCAGCGCGTAGCCGAGGCGCATCCCGGCGAAGGCGTATAATTTCGACATCGTGCGCAGGATGATGACGTTTTTGCCCTCCTTCACTTTGTCCACCATGCAGTCGGTCTGCGGATTTTTGGCGTAGTCGATGTAGGCTTCATCAACGAGTACGGGCACTTTCGGTGAAACTTCATCGATAAACTTGCGCAGTTTGTCGGCGGGGAGTAGGTTGCCCGTGGGGTTGTTGGGGTTGCAGATGTACACCAGACTATGCACGGCCGGGTCAACTTTGGTCGCCATCGCGTCGAGGTCGTACTGGTAATCGGCGGTGAGTTTCACCTTGTCCGTGCCGATGCCGTAGCGCTCGTCGTTGCCCGAAATGTAGCACGGATCAGCCATCATAATTTTGCCCTTCTGACTAAAGTGCATCAGCGACGCGCTGAGCAATTCGCTCGAACCGCAGCCGAGTTTAATCATGCTGTTGGACGGTCCGCGAAAGCCGCCATCGCCGCCGGTGGGTAGGGGCAGGCCCTCTTTTTCGGCAATCACTTTGTAGAGTTCGCCCTGTGCGCGGCCACCGTAGCGGTTGGCCTGGTCGAGCGAAGCCTTGACGGCTTCGCGGGTTTTGGGCGAAAGTCCCCAGGGATTTTCGTTGGAACTCAGGCGGGCTTTAATCGCCGTGGGTGGCAGGGCGTCGGCTTCCTGCGCCGCCCGAAATTCGTGCGACAGATCGAGGTACAATTCTTCGCGGGCGGCGGGATCGGCGTAGGCCCGTTGCAGCAGGGAGGGCGCTACGACCGCAGCGGAAGTAACGAGCGCGGATTGCTTGAACCAGCTTCGGCGGTTCATGGACATGGACATGGGTAGAAAGATTTAGGTTTGGAAAAAAGATTCAGTTGCTGCGGCCACCGAAAATTGACTTTAAAAAAGATTAAATAGAAAGTTTCGCTAAAATTAAGTATTACCTACTATTCCTTTTTAAAAGTCAGTCGAAAAGTACCTATTCGTTTTGTACGCATCAAGTTTTGCCGAATAATTATTGGTAAAAACTTTGGCTCGCCAAGGATTGACTGGCGCTTCAGCGCGGTACGGCTGAATGCGTACCTTTGTCGCCGCATGAACCCCATCCTCGTCATTAAATTTGGAACGGCTTCGATTACCAAACCCAACGGCACCCCCGACGAAGCGGTTATTCTGGAAATTGCCCGGCAGGTGGCCCAACTCCGCGACCGTTACCGGGTCGTGCTGGTTTCGTCGGGGGCAGTGGGGGCGGGGCGGGGTTTTTTGAAAAGCTACCGGGGTACCCTCCGGGAGCGCAAAGCCGCCGCCGCCATCGGCAATCCCATTTTGCTGGGGCTGTACGCCAAGTTTTTTTCGGCCTACGGCATTCCCATCGCCCAAAGTCTCTGCGAGCGGCAACACTTTGCCAACCGGAGTCAGTTTTTGCAATTGAAAGAAACCTATGAGGAACTTTGGGCCAACGGGGTCATTCCCATCGCCAACGAAAACGACGTCGTTAGTAACCTCGAACTCAAGTTTTCGGACAACGACGAATTGGCGACGCTCATCGCGGCGGGTTTTGGGGCTGACACCTTGCTGTTCAGTACATCGGTCGGTGGCCTGCTCGACACGGAGGGCCATATTATTCCACAAGTGGCCCGCATCGACGAAGCCGTGCTCGGTCTGGCGGACCAGAGCAAATCAAGTTTGGGTTTGGGCGGCATGACCTCCAAACTGAGTTTTGCCAAACGGGCCACGCGCCTGGGCATTCGGGTGGTGATTTTCGGGATTCACACGCCGGAGGGCATTTTGAAGGCGTTGTCTGGAGAAACCGGCACCGTGTTTGTGCCCGACGAAAATGCGCTCTCCGCCCGGCAAAAGTGGCTGGGTAGTGGTAGCCTCGCTACCGGTCAGGTGGTGGCCGATGCAGGAGCGGTACGCGCGCTGAAAGCCCGGCGTAGTTTGCTGGCCGTGGGCATCGGGGCCATTCGGGGGGAATTTGACCGGGGTGAAGTGATTGAGATTTTGGATGAAACCGGCGAATCAGTCGCCGTGGCGAAAGCCCGCATTTCATCGGAGGCCCTGGCCCAACAACTTCGTACGCCCAATGTGGCGGTGGCCCATGCGGATGATATTGTACTTTTGTGAAGGTGCTTTATACTTTTAGGACTTTCGCTTAGCCTCACCCGCGCGGGTGAGGCTCCAAGCACCTTGAGCAAAAGTCCTAACTTTATTAAATGCTTTTGTTTTATAAACGCTTTTGTCATCCCGACGTTAGGAGGGACCTTGCTGAGTGGCGAAATACAAGGTCACTCGCGGCGTCCGCTTCCTAACGTCGGGATGACAAAAAAGCCCCAAATCATGGTTCAGACCGAAACAACGTCGATTCTCCCCCAACTTGCTGCCACCCACGCCGCCAGTGCCGAAGTGCGTCGCCTCAGCAATGCCCAAAAACAAGCGTTGCTGCGCGATTTGGCTGATTCGGTGTTGCAAAATCAGACAGCCATCCTGTCCGCCAACCAGCGTGACCTCGACCGGATGCCTCGGACCAACCCGAAGTGGGACCGTCTGCAACTGACCGAAGGTCGCCTGGACGCCCTCGCCGAGAGCATTCGTGACGTGGCGCAGTTGCCCGACCCAACCGGGCAATTGCTGTTGGAGCGAACGCTTCCCAACGGCCTGAACCTGCGCAAAGTAGCCGTACCCCTGGGCGTGGTGGGCATTATTTACGAATCCCGCCCCAACGTAACCCTCGACGTGACCGCGCTTTGCCTGCGTTCGGGCAATGCCGTGGCCCTACGCGGAGGGTCAGATGCCTACGAAACCAACGTGGTGTTGGTCGGGCTGATTCACGATGTTTTACGGAAAAATAACATCAGCCCGGATGCGGTGTGCCTGCTGCCGCCCGACCGCGAGTTGGTGCGTGAAATGCTCACCGCCACGCGCTACATCGACATTATTATTCCGCGCGGGTCGGATAGTTTGATTCAGTTTGTGCGCCAGAATTCCCTCGTCCCAACCATCGAAACGGGCGCGGGCGTGGTGCATACCTACGTGGAAAGTAGTGCCGATTTAGCCAAAGCCCGCGCCATCGTCATCAATGCCCGCGTGTCGCGGCCCTCGGTGTGCAACTCGCTCGATTGCCTGCTGGTCGATGCCGCCATCGCGCCAGTTTTCTTGCCGATGCTCCACGAAGATCTTTTGAAATGGAATGTTGAGGTGTACGCCGATGAAGTTGCGTACCGGATTTTTGGGGAAAGTAATTATCCGCAATTGAAGCACGCCCAGCCCGAAGATTTTGGTCGGGAATGGCTCGATTATAAACTTTCGGTGAAAGTGGTCAGGGATTTTGACGAAGCGCTCGACCATTTGTCAACGTATTCGTCCAGACACTCCGAGGCGATTTTGACCGAAAATAAAGTCCTGGCTCAACGGTTTCTGGAGGAAGTCGACGCCGCCGCCGTGTACGTCAACGCCTCGACGCGCTTCACCGACGGTGGGGAGTTTGGCCTGGGCGCGGAAATTGGCATTTCGACCCAGAAATTACACGCCCGGGGGCCGTTTGCCCTCGAAAAACTGGTCACCGAAAAATGGCTCGTGATTGGCGATGGGCAGGTGCGGTGAGGCTTCCTCACGTGGCCTCACCCCTGCCCCTCTCCGGTGGAGAGAGGTTGGGACGGTCCGCCGCGCGGTGAGGCTAATTCTAAATCTTATTTCCCCGCCTGAAGTTTGGGCGCTTCCGCCACCTGGTGGTTGGTTTTTTCGAGCCGTTGGTAGGCGGTATCAAA
>JAJAZB010000453.1 GCA_026785975.1 Cytophagaceae bacterium
CGTGTTTTTCTAATTGCTTGATTGTTAAGTAATTACGAAGCATTTTTCAATTTTCAAGGCACTGATAATCAAGCAATTAATCAAAGTGGGAATCGCTGTATAAATTTGATAACTTTTTGAGTCTTTTTTGTCATCCTGAGGCACGAAGGATCTCGATATGATTACAAGGAACGCTGGCTATCGTCAGGCTTTACAGGCTGGCTCTAACCAGATCCTTCGTGCCTCAGGATGACAAAAAATGGTTTGAAAAGCACCCTCCGTCACCTAAAAATCGAATATTGTAAATCCGTCGTCGGCACGGTCAGGGGTTCCGCACCCAACTGCGCCGCTTCCCAGGCCAGCATCGCCCGCTTGCGCAACGCGCCCCAGCGGTAATTACCCGTGTTGCCGATTTTCTGGATCACCCGGTGGCAGGGAATCAGGTAGCCGATGGCATTCTGCCCGATGGCGGTCCCGACGGCCCGCTGAGCGGTGGGTATTCCGATGGCTGCGGCCAGTCCATCGTAACTCACCACCTGCCCGGCGGGTATCGTCAGGAGTGCTTCCCAGACTTTGATCTGAAAATTGGTGCCCCGGAGCAGCAGGTGCAAGGGTTTGCGCGGAGTTGTCTCGGGTTGGAATAATTGCGCGACGTAGCTGGCAGTCAAGGATTTATCTTCCATCAAAACGGCCTTATGCCACTGGGTTTGCAACCGGGCCAGCGCGGTAGCCCGTTCGTCAGGGTGCTGAAACGTCAGGCTCACGACGCCCCGGCCCGTCACACCCAGCAAACATTCGCCAAACGGGGTCGGGTGAAACCCGTACGCGATGTCGACACCCGCGCCGTGGTGTTTGTACTCACCCGGCGAGAGCGCCTCGAACGTGACGAACAATTCGTGCAACCGCCCCGGACTCGACAGCCCGGATTTCAGCGTCACATCGAGCAAATCGTGCCGCTGATCGAGCAGGTTTTTGGCGTATTCTTTCGTCAGAAACCGCAGGAAACGTTGCGGCGTCGTGCCCGCCCAGCGGCTAAAAAGCCGGTCGAAATGGTACTCGCTCAGGTTGGCTGCCTCGGCAATTTCTTTCAGACTGGGTTGACGACGAAAGTTTTCTTCAATAAATCGCAGGGCTTGTTCAACGCGCTGGTAATCAAGGGCTGCCTGCGAAATGGGTGAATCATCGGGAGTCATCGTGCGTTGCTTTTTTGACAAAACTAAGGAGTAATTCAGCGTAAGTACACCCGTTTTTTGCTGTTCTACCGGCATCGTCTATTTTTCTCAAGTCTTGGCATTGTACTCAACTTTGCCAAAGTTTGTACTATGGCAAACCCAATCAGTTCAGCATCTCCCCACCTCGGCACCTCGCCGGGCACACTCGTTTACGTCGGACCGGAAACGAAGCTCGACGTATGCGTCAGGCGGATTGAATACAACGAGCAATTTATTGAAGAAACTGAATTAAAAACCATCGCGGAATGCCGGATACAGCCCATGCCCGAGAACCAGGTGACCTGGCTCGACGTCGATGGGATTCATAAACCCGAGGTGATTGCTGAAATCGGCAAACTCTACAATCTGCACCCGCTGCTGCTCGAAGACGTACTCAATACCCGGCAAAAGCCCAAATTGGACCAGTACGATGGGCCGGTCGTTTTTGTGGTGATGAAAATGCTGGAGTACAATCCTTACACCCGCGAGGTGGAGCAGGAACACGTCAGTTTTGTGCTGGGGCCGCATTATCTCATTTCGTTTCAGGAAGAGCGCACGGACGATATCTTCACGCCGGTCATGGAGCGCCTACGAGCGTCGGTGGGTAAAACCCGGCGCAACGGCCCCGATTATCTGCTGTACGCCCTGATGGACCTGGTGGTGGATAATTATTTCCTGGTGCTGGGAAAAATTGAAGAAGACCTCGAACGCCTCGAAGATGAGATTTTCCGCGCCGCCCGCACCCGCAATCAAAACGAGCTTTACGCCCTCAAGCGCGATTTATCGGTGATTCGGAAATCAGTCTGGCCCCTGCGGGAGATTCTGACCAGCTTTATCCGCGAGGACGAAGAGGACGACCTGGTTTCAGCCAACACCCTGCTGTACCTGCGCGACGTTGCCGACCACATCATTCAGGTGCTCGACACGCTGGATAATTACCGGGAATGGGTCGCCAGCCTGCTCGATTTGTACCACTCGACGTTGAGTACCCGCATGAACAACACCATGAAAGTACTCACGGTGTTTTCGGCGATATTCATGCCCCTCACCTTCGTGGTGGGTATTTACGGCATGAATTTCGACAATATGCCCGAACTCAAATGGCATTACGGGTACTACCTGGTCTTGGGCGCGATGGCGGTGATCGTCGTCGTGATGTTGCTTTGGTTCCGGCGAAAAGGCTGGTTGGAGTAGCCTTGCTTAAGCATCCGATTCTTCGGTTTCAGGCTTCCGGTTGCGCGACCGGCTCCAGCGGTGTACCCCCCACCAGATCAGGGCCATCAGCACGGGAAGCGCGACGAGAATCCGGCCCCAGGGCGACGAACGCTGCCGCATGGGTGCCGTGGCTACCACGACCGGCTTGGCCTTGATGACGAACGAATCGAAGAACGTGTTACCCGCGCCCTGCGCCATCAGTCCGCCCTGCAACGGAATGAATTTGACGGTGTAGGTCTGGTTTTCAATCACCACGACCCAATTCCGACTTGTGGAAGCAACGCCCTTAATCACCTGTTGGAGTGAATATTCTTTGGCCGGAAATCCATTGATATTGACGTCTTTTTTGTCGACCAGAATCCGCTGTCCGGCTTTCTGCGACCCGGCGATCAGGTTGTCGTAATAATCCGACAACATCTTTCCCTGCCGGGGTGGCCTGGTTTTCAGCGCTTTGGTAATCAGCAAATTATAGATTCCAAGATTACTTTTTACCTGAAAAATACGCACCCGATTCGTGGGGTACAGGTACGTGGTATCGATGGGTTTACCGGGAAACGTGATGCCAACCGTGTTCATTTCGATTCGGTACCCCCGTTGCGCCAACGCGGCCGGAGCACTCAACAAAATCAGGAGAAGGCCGTAAAAAAAACAATTCATAAAAAGGGATTTTAAGAAAAAGGACTAAACCGTCCTCAGCGACTCGTCAAAACAACCCAAAATCCCCGCGTCAAGCAAGGACTGAGCGCCAATTTTTTCAGTTCCGCCCTGCTTACCTTTGCGCCCTGAATTTGATCCGTACCCGTGAATCTGCCCCAGCCTCCCCGCTACCTCCTCACCGACAGTCGCCAGTTGACCGCACCGGGCGAGTCGGTGTTTTTCGCCATCAAAGGTCTGCACCACGACGGCCACCGGTTCATTGCCGAATTGTACCAGAAAGGCGTCCGGCAATTCGTCATCGAGCAGGCTGATTTTGGAACAAAGACCTTTCCGGAAGCTACGTTTTTTAACGTCGAGAGCAGTCTGGCGGCTTTACAGGAATTAGTGGCGGCGCACCGTCGAAAATTCAACATTCCGGTGGTGGGCATCACGGGTTCCAACGGAAAAACGATCGTAAAAGAATGGCTGGCGCAGCTACTGTCCCCGGAGTTCGTGGTTTGCAAAAGCCCAAAAAGCTACAACTCGCAGTTGGGCGTACCGCTCGCCGTCTGGCAATTGGCCGAAACCCACACGCTGGGCATCTTCGAAGCGGGCGTGTCGCGGCCCGGCGAAATGGCGGCTTTGGAGCGCATCATTCAGCCTTCAATTGGAATTTTTACGAATATCGGCTCGGCCCACGACGAGGGATTTACCGACCGCCGGCAGAAGATTCGGGAAAAACTTGAGTTGTTCCGGCACGTAAAAACGCTGATTTACTGCGACGATTACACCGAAATCACCACCGAACTTGATGATTTTCTGGCCAACGATTGTTACGTAATCACCTGGAATCCAACCGATTTATGGACTGAATTTAACCTCCAACCTCTCCCCTACTCCGACGCGGCTTCGCGCGAAAACCTCGGTCACTGCGTGGTGTTGCTCCGGCATTTAGGCATTCACGACGACGAAATCAGCCGCCGCCTGCAAACCCTCCGGCCCGTTTCGATGCGGTTGGAATTGAAAGAGGGCCTCAACGGCTGCTACATCGTCGATGACAGCTACAACAACGACCTCGTTGGCCTGAAGATGGCACTCGATTTCCTGGCCAATCAGCAGCAACGCCCCCACCGCGTGGCCATTTTATCGGATATGTTGCAATCGGGGCTTCCGGAGGGCGAACTTTACGAACAAATCGCCCGGCTGCTCAAAGACAAAGGCGTCAATCAGTTGATTGGGATCGGGCCGGATATCAGTCGGCACCAGATGGCCTTTGCCTTGCCCGCCAAATTTTACGCCTCGACCGAGGACTTTCTGAGTCGTTTCCGGCCCTCTGATTTTCAGCGAAGCGTCGTTTTGGTGAAAGGCGCGCGGCCTTTCCAGTTCGAGCGGGTGACCAACCGCCTCACCGTGCGCACCCACGGGACGGTGCTCGAAGTCAATCTCGACGCGCTCTCGCACAACCTCAATTATTTCCGGGAAAAAGTAGGCCGCGATACGCGCATCATGGTCATGGTCAAGGCCTTTGCTTACGGTAGCGGTATCGAAGAAGTGGCCAACCTGCTCCAGTTTCACCGGGTCGACTACCTCGCCGTGGCCTACGCTGACGAGGGTGTGCGGCTGCGGCAAAGCGGAATCCGGCTCCCGATCATGGTGATGAATCCCTCGCCCGAAACGTTTCAGCAACTGCTCGATCATCAGTTGGAACCGGAGATTTATAGTCTGAGAATATGGCGAGAGTTAGTGGAATTTTTGCAGAATCCTCAATTTTTAATTCTCGACTTTCCATTTTCAATTCATATAAAACTCGACACCGGCATGCACCGCCTGGGTTTCGACGAAAGCGATTTACCCACGCTGCTGAACGAACTCAAAAGCCACCCCGAAATCCAGGTCACGACGGTTTTCAGTCATCTCGCCGCCGCCGACGAACCGGAGTGGGACGATTTCACCCGTAACCAACTGGCCTGTTTTACCCGCATGGCCGACCAGATCGAGGCGGTGCTGGGCTACGACCCTATTCGGCACCTGGCCAACTCGGCGGGGTTGGCCCGATTCCCGGAGACCCGCCTCGACATGGTTCGATTGGGCAAGGGCCTGTACGGTACCGCCGTGCGGACCGAAGATCAGGCCAATCTGCGCACCGTGGGTACACTGCGCACGATTATTTCCCAAATAAAAACCGTGAAAGCGGGTGAAACCGTCGGGTACGGACGACGTGGACTCATCACGCACGATTCGCGCATTGCGACCATTGCCATTGGGTACGCCGACGGCTACGACCGGAGTTTTAGCCGGGGCGTGGGGAAAGTGTTGGTCAACGGTACGCTGTGCCCCGTCATGGGTAACGTGTGCATGGACATGACCATGATTGACATCACCGGCGTCGATGCCCAGGAAGGCGATGAAGTTGTCCTCTTCGGCGATTACCCCACCATCCGCGATTTGGCCGCCTGGAGTGGCACAATTCCCTACGAAATCCTGACGGGCGTCAGCGAGCGGGTACGCCGGGTGTTTTACCGGGAGGGGAATTAACTGATGCTAAACAAAAAGCGTAAACCCGTCATTGCAAGCGGATGCCCGTCATTGCGAGGAGATCACGTAGTGACTGACGAAGCAATCTGCCGAAGTGGGCTGGCCCACTTGGTGTACCAGCTTTCCTGGAATGGTCTACGGCGGCAGATTGCTTCGTCGCGGTCCGCCGCTGCGGCTCGTTTCACTCGCTCCTCGCAATGACGGGCGTCCGCTTGCGTAGCATCAGTTAAAATTTGACGACTTTCCAAACCGTTCCAATATTCATTTATCTTTATCTACGAAAAAATTCGTAGTAAATACTTGACATCTACGAATTGATTCGTAATCTTTGCTACGAAATAATTCGTAGACAAAAAATGGCACTCTCCAAACCAACCGACTCCGAACTCGAAATTTTGCACGTACTCTGGGAGCGCGGCCCCAGTACCGTCCGGCAGGTACACGAACAACTGAGCCAAACCCGCGACCTGGGCTACACCACCGCCCTCAAACTGATGCAGATCATGCACGAAAAGGGCCTGCTCAGCCGCACCGAAGAAGGCCGGTCCCACGTGTATATCGCTTTGGTGACCGAGGAGGCGACCCAACGGGATTTGCTCGATCGCTTCGTCGGTACGGCCTTCCGGGGATCGGCCCTGAAACTGGTAGTCCAGGCCCTCGGCAACTCAAAAGCCTCCCCGGCTGAACTTGAGGAAATCCGGCAACTGCTTGACCGCCTGGACCAGGCTCCCGAAAAATAATCCGTTTAAGTTTTTCTAAAAACCTTTAAAACCGATTGGCCATGAATTTTTCCAATCTCATTTCCACATCCCTCACCGACGCCTTGGGTTGGGCGCTCATCCATTCGCTCTGGCAGGGCGTGTTGGTGGCACTGGTTGCGGCCATTCTCCTACGGTTTTTGCGCCGCCAACCCGCCACCCAACGGTACGGCGTGGCCGTTGGGTCGCTGGCGGTGCAGGTGTTGCTGTTCGGACTTACGGCCTGGTACTTTTACGTTCCCACGGCGATTTCTCCGCCCTCGATAATCCCGATGTCGGTGCTGGAGCGTGCGGTTGCCGCTCCCTCGGCTCCTGCATCGGTGGAGACTTCGTTGCAATTCCGGCTTTTTCTCGAAACCCATTTTTCCGAAATCGTCCTGCTTTGGGCATTCGGCGCGGTGGTGTTGGCCCTGCGCTTGGTGGGTGGCTGGATTTTGGTGCAAAACTGGGCCAGCCGCCGTACTCACCCCGTTCCCGAATCCTGGCAAGCCTACCTGAATCGGCTAGCCGGGCAGTTGTCCATCCAACGCCCCGTGCGGTTGCTGGAATCGGCGCGGGTATCGGTGCCCATGACGATTGGTTGGCTCAAACCCGTTGTGCTCTTGCCCGTCGGCCTGCTGACTGGCCTGTCGCCCCGGCAAGTTGAAGCAATTCTGGCGCACGAACTCGCCCACATCCGTCGCCACGATTACCTCGTCAACGTCCTCCAGTCGGTGGTGGAAGTGTTATTTTTTTACCACCCCGCCATGTGGTGGCTTTCCGGCCGGGTCCGTGACGAACGCGAGCATTGCTGCGACGACGTAGCCATCGAACTGACGGGCAACCCGGTCGAACTGGCCCGGGCGCTGGCGGCCATCGAAGCCCGGCGGCCAGCGGCGCAACCCGAGTTAGCCCTGGCGTTTGGCGGACGAAAAACTCCGCTCCTCGACCGCGTCAAGCGGGTGTTGGGCGTCACCGAAGAACGCAATCAGCTGGGAATCAATGGCTGGGCCGTTGGACTTTGTTTGCTCCTGGCGGGCGGATTGGCCCTTGGCCAGTCGGACTCAGAGCCGCAACCTCTACCCGCCGTGGCAGCGACGTTGGCCCCGATTGCCGTGCCTGTGCCCAACTTGGTGCCCGTGGTCGCGGTCGTACCCAACGTACTGCCTTTACCTGAATCCACGCCGCCACCTACTCCAGTTCCCGTTGGGCAAATGCCGCCCAGCCTGACCGACTCCATTCGCACAAAAGCCGAATTCAGAAAGCTGGATTCGCTGACCAGGCTCATGAATACCTATTTGCAACAACGGCGACCCGAATTGGAACGCTTGCAAAAACAATTGACGGAGGCTTCAGCCAGCATTTCCAAACGCAACCTGGCGGGCGTGGAGCAGTGGGCTTTACAATTGGCGCAATTATCCATGCAACAGCAAAAACTGAGCGACGATCAGGCAAAATTGGCGCAGCTTTCGGGCAAAAAAGCACAGGAACAATTCCGACTGAAAGACCAGCAACTGGCTAAACTTTCAGCGCAAATGAATGCGTTGGAACAGCAGATCGAAACGGCAGTCGACACGGGCAATCCGGCCTGGGAGCGCAGCGAGGCGCTGTCGGATTCGCTGACCCGGTTGTACCAACCCATCACGGAGATTTCGGAACGGATTTCCGAAGTGTCCGAGCGGATTTCCTCGATGTTTGAGATGAATTTGCCGCCGACGGACATCAACACAAATCTTAATCTTGACGTGCCCCCTCCCCCGCCGCCACCCGCAAGACCCGCACGCCCGCCACGCGCTCCACGACTCGCCACCTCACCAAAGCCTGCGCCCTTACCAGCGGTAGCACCCACGCCCAGTGTGGCTCCCAGGCCAGCTACCGCGCCGCGTCCGGCCACTGCCCCGACGCCTAAAGCGGCAAAACCCGCCCCAAAAGCCCCGTAACGCAGGGCGTCGGACGACTTTTTTTGTCGTCCGACGCCTTCTAAAAAGTCCCGTTTACTTCCCAATTCGAGCCGTTTGGTTCTCCTCAGCTTTTTCTAAGGAGTCGGACGATAAAAAAACGTCGGGGACGCCCAGTCCGACTCCTTTTAATTCGGCTTTTGGCTTTTTACGTTGTCCAAACTCTGACGCTGTTTTTCCAGCACTTGCATCGCGGCGGTACGGTCGATCCGGTTTTGGGCGGTATCGGCCTGAAGTTTTGTGAATTCCAGCTTGTTCTCCTCCAGTTTCTTCGCCAGCCGCTCGGCTTCTTTTTTATTATTTTCCAACTCTTTAATCATCTTTTCCCCTTTGCGGGTCAGGTCTTTGTGGTTTGCTTCAGCGTCCTGAAACGTCTTTTCAGTGCCGCGCACCTGCTCGTCGAAATCAATCTGCCGCATGAAATCCAGCAGAATTTTCTCAACCTGCGTTCCCTGCCCATGCCCGGCAGCCACGTATTCGCCATTGCCCGCGTCTACACTCAGAAAAACCTGAGTCCGCCCCTTCGACGTATTCAATTGGCTGACTATTGTGGCCTGGTTGTCGAGAAAAGGCAGTTTGGCAAAATTAACCGTGTACACGTCGCGCTTGGAATCCACCCGCCCGTACTGGCTGAGTTTATCCTTCCAGGCGCGTTCGAGGGTGCGCCGGTCAATGTCCGTCGAGGTCGCGTACCCCTGACGTTTTACTTTATCAATATCGACGAAAGCGGGTTGCACCTGCGCCCAGGCAAGGCGGGTGAGAAGCAAAAAAACGGTTGGGAAAATGAGCTTTTTCATAAAGAAAAGTGGTTTGAAAATTTTCGTAAAACAATAAGGCCGTTTAGCGTAAAAAACCACTTTTAGGCAAGAGTTTCAGGTCCGACGTTCCGTTCCACGGTGGCCGTCTGACCATCGTCCTTACCCGTAACGACCAGAATGTGCCGCCCGGCCGGATCGGTCGTGGCAAAAACGTATGCGTCGCCGCCTTCTTTCAGGGCTAACCGTTTGCGTAATTCCGCCACCGACGCCGGGAAGTTACGCACCGTCAGGTTAGCACGGGTATCATCCAGGTGATTTCGCAACGTGTTTTTATCCGGTTTACAAACGGCTTTCACCTCGAAAATACGACCTGGAAAATCACGATGCAAGGTTTCAGCCGTGTACAAATGGCTGTTGGCGTGCAATTTAGCTATGCCAAATCGCGCCGAAAGCAACCGAAATGCCCCCGCCTTGAGCAGCGCCGCGTGGGGTTCGTACAAATAATGTTGGGGCGGGGAAAAAACAACCTCAGCGGCGGCTTCCTCGCTCCGGCGAAACGCGAATGTCTGCTCCAAACCGTTTTTCAACAAATTGACCGCGACGATGTCCGGCTCAATAACCGCTTGCCGGGTCAACACAAAAAGTAATTCCTTCACCTCGCCGTCCACCGCCAGCACCACAACCTTCTCGGCGTGTTCCAACTGCCGAAAAGCCAAATCCAGATCGAGCATCGGGGCGGCTTTCAGGAGGACATTGCGGGAAGTTTTCAACAACAAATCTTTGATTGTCAAAACATTAGGCTCGCAGTCTTCCAGGCGGAAAACCTTACTCTGCGTGGCGTCCCGCCGGGCGGGGTCCAGGTAAATCCAATCGACCTCAGCCTTGCCCCGCTCTACTTGGAGTTGGGTTGAATTTTGCAAAAAATCGAGAGCATCCTGGTTGAAAACGGCCACATTGGTCAGCCCCAGCGCGGGCAGATTGTGGGCGGCCAACTGAGCCAGGTCGGCGTTTTGTTCGACGTAAAAAACCCGCTCCATGCGTTGGGCAAAAGCCCAGGCATCCACCCCCAGACCTCCGGTCAGATCGGCCAGCGTTCCGCCCGAAACCAGCCCTGCTTTGTACCGGGCGGTTTGCTCCGACGAACTTTGTTCGAGAGAAAGGCTAGACGGAAAAACAACTTCGGCGTTGGCGGTCCAGATCGGCAATTTAGCCGCCATGCGCTGCCGGGCGGCCAGTTGGTGAACCAGTTCGCGAACGGGCAAATGGGGATACCGGTTGGCTTGCAACAAGAGCCGGGTCGGATCATCGCTGGCGTGTCGGTGCAGAAAAGCGCGCGCTTCGGCGCTGAGTAGCGAGTCAATCATCAAAAGTGTACGTGCTTTTTGCAGTAGTCAACCCGGAATTTACGCTTTAGTCCAGCAAGGATTTGACCGTCCCTCCACGTTGTCAAACCGCCAGAAGCCTCTATTTTTGTACGATTCCTAAAATTCATAACCTCGTCTTCATGCAGCCAGCCACGCCGGTATCGCCACCCAGTACCAACTACGACAACAACGCCGTCGACAAGCGCAAACTGTGGCGGGTCATCACCGCCTCATCGGTCGGTACGGTCATCGAGTGGTACGACTTCTACATTTTTGGCAGCCTGGCCATCATTCTCTCCGAACAGTTTTTCCCACCGGGCAATCCCACGGCGGCTTTTCTGAGTACGCTCGCTACGTTTGGGGCCGGTTTTGTCGCCCGCCCGTTCGGCGCGGTGGTATTCGGGCGGCTCGGCGATCGCATCGGGCGCAAATATACCTTTCTGCTTACGCTGTTGCTCATGGGCGGCAGCACCTTTGCCATCGCGCTCATTCCGGGTTACGCCGTCATTGGCACCCTGGCCCCGGCGCTGTTGGTGACGTTGCGCATCGTTCAGGGCCTGGCGCTAGGCGGTGAGTACGGGGGCGCGGCCACCTACGTGGCCGAACACGCGCCCGACAACCAGCGGGGGCGCTACACCAGCTACATCCAAACGACCGCCACGGTTGGCCTGCTCGTGTCGATTGGGGTGATTTTAGGTTGTCAGGCCTGGTTGGGCAAAACGGTCTTCGCGGATTGGGGCTGGCGGTTGCCGTTCGCGCTGTCGGGCATCCTGGTCGTGGTGTCGTATTTTATCCGGCGCAACATGGACGAATCGCCCTTGTTTGCCGAACTCAAACAACAAGGTACGCTCTCCAAAAGTCCGCTCCGCGAGAGTTTTTCCGACCCGAAAAACCTGCGCCTGATGCTGATTGCCATGTTTGGGGCGATTGTTGGGCAGGGGGCGCTATGGCACACGGCCCAGTTTTACAGTCCGATTTTCGTGACAAAAATTCTGAACGTCGAGTTTGTCACGGCCAACCAACTCGTGGCGGTAGCGCTATTGCTGGCCACGCCATTCTACGTGATTTTCGGGGCGCTCTCCGACCGGCTGGGTCGTAAAGCGGTGATGATGACCGGACTTTTGCTGGCCGTGATCGGCTATTATCCGATTTATCACGGCATGGATTCGGTCGTGGCCGCCGGTACGCTCACCAGCCAAAGCGTGCAGAACGTTGACGGTAAAAAAATTGAGACCTTGCAGTACGACAACGGCAAAGTCGTCACCAATACCACCACGGTTGCCGCCGGTGGCCAGTCAACCGTCAAGTCGGAGGTACAGCCCGCTACGGCCACCAAATTTTGGCTCATCGCGCTGATTTTCATTCAGGTTTTGTTTGCCACGATGGCCTACGGGCCGATTGCCGCCTTTCTGGTCGAGTTGTTTCCGACCAAAATCCGCTACACTTCGCTCTCGATTCCGTACCACTTTGCCAACGGCGTTTTCGGGGGTTGTTCGCCCTTCGTAGCCACCTGGTTGGCAAGTATGACGGGTTCTAAATTTGCGGGAATCTACTACCCGATGGGCCTCGCCGCGTTGACGTTTGTGGTGGGGATGGTGTTTTTGAAAGAAACGAAGGGGAAGAAATTGCGGGACTAACCGTAAAATTTGCCGTATTTTTCGCCCGCCTTTTCCTCTAACCTTCTTTATGAAATCATCCGCTTCTGCGCCGGCTATCCTCTCCCCGGTGGCGAGTTCCATTCGTAGCGTCATTGCGGCCTCCTCGGTGGGTACGCTCATCGAATGGTACGATTTCTACATTTTTGGTAGCATGGCGACCATTATTTCCACGCAATTTTTCCCGAAAGAAAACCCCACGGCGGCCTTGCTGAGTACCCTGGCGACCTTCGCGGCGGGTTTCATCGTGCGTCCGTTCGGCGCCTTGGTCTTTGGCCGGTTGGGCGATTTGGTGGGACGTAAATACACGTTTCTGCTGACGCTCGTGCTGATGGGCGGCAGCACGTTTCTTATCGGCTGCGTCCCAACCTACGATGCCATCGGCATCGCGGCGCCGATTCTGGTACTCCTCCTCCGGCTGCTGCAAGGGCTTGCGCTGGGTGGCGAGTACGGCGGCGCGGCCACCTACGTGGCCGAATACTCGCCCATCGGTCGGCGGGGTTATTTCACTTCCTGGATTCAGACGACGGCCACACTCGGGCTTTTTGTTTCCCTGCTCGTGATCCTCGCCACGCGCCAAAGCGTGGGCGTAGCGGCTTTTGAGGACTGGGGCTGGCGGGTCCCGTTTTTGCTGTCGGCGGTGCTGGTGGGCGTTTCGATTTACATCCGGCTCCGAATGCAGGAATCGCCTTTATTTCAAAAATTAAAGGCCGAAGGTAAAACCTCCAAAAACCCGCTGGCCGAATCGTTTGGCAAGCGCGAGAACCTCAAAATGGTGCTCCTGGCGCTGTTGGGCGCGACCGCCGGACAGGGCGTTATCTGGTACACGGGGCAGTTTTACGCGCTATCCTTTATTCAAAAAGCCTGTAACGTCGAGTTTGTGCAATCCAATTACATTCTCGTGATTGCCCTCGCCATTGCCACGCCGGGCTTTATTTTGTTCGGGGCGCTGTCCGACCGAATTGGGCGAAAGCCCATCATGCTGCTTGGTATGCTGCTGGGCGTTTTGACCTACCGCCCCATTTACCAGGCCATGTACGACGTGTCGGATCCGTCGAAAAAAACGGAGATTCCTGGTCAAACCCTGACCAGCGCCGAGGCCGGTTCGGTGACCACGACGAAGGCATTTACCGACGGAACCACCTGGAAATCCGTGCA
Organism: Cytophagaceae bacterium; assembly: GCA_026785975.1. Lineage (GTDB taxonomy): Bacteria > Bacteroidota > Bacteroidia > Cytophagales > Spirosomataceae > JAJAZB01. Next base: position 13,207 of record JAJAZB010000453.1, read on the forward strand.
GAAATCACCGACGGATTTGCCAAAAATCACGGTGACGCTGGGTACTCCGGGGTTCTGGATGATGATGGGCCTCGTGCTGATTCAGGTGATTTACGTCACGATGGTGTACGGACCCATCGCGGCGTTTCTGGTCGAATTATTCCCGACCCGCATCCGGTACACCTCGATGTCGTTACCCTACCACATCGGAAACGGCGTTTTTGGCGGCCTGACGCCCTTTTTGGCCACGGCGCTGGTCGAAAAGGCTAAGTCTTCAGGCACTCCGCAGGCTTACCTCGAAGGACTCTGGTACCCGATTCTGGTGGCGGCGGTATGTTTCACAATTGGGTTGGTGTACCTGAGCAACCAACGCACGAACACGCAACACGATTAAATCTGAACGTTATGAATTCAATCAAACGCCTTTTTGGCCTGCTGTGGATCGCCCTCGGGCTGTACGTGGGCTACGACCGCATCGTGGATAGCGTGAGTAAAATTGGCAGTGAAAATCTGGAGAATCGTATTTTTGGCTGGGTGGTGCTGCTGGTTTTGACCCCACTCATTACGGGCGGCCTGTGCCTTTTTGGTTATTACGCATTCAAAGGCGAGTACGATGAAAGGTAGGGTCGGACTTTAGTCCGTTCCTCCACGCCAGACAAATAAATTCAGCTACTCATTTTCGTTATTCAATCCCATGAAAATTCGCTCATTCGACGACTACCAGCAAGCCTACCAACAATCCGTAACCGACCCCGAGGGTTTCTGGGCGGGCGTTGCCGATACATTTCTCTGGCGCAAACGTTGGGACAACGTGCTCGAATGGAACTTCACCGAGCCGAGTATCAAGTGGTTTTTGGGCGGTAAACTCAACATCACCGAAAACTGCCTCGACCGCCACCTCGCCACGAAAGCCGATCAGCCCGCCCTGATTTTTGAACCCAACGACCCCACCGAACCGTCGCAAACGCTGACGTACAAAGTGCTGCACGAACGCGTCTGCCAGTTTAGTAACGTACTGAAACGCAACGGCGTACAAAAAGGCGACCGCGTCTGCATTTATATGCCGATGGTGCCCGAACTGGCCATTGCTATTTTGGCCTGCGCTCGCATCGGTGCCGTGCATTCGGTGGTGTTTGGGGGATTTTCGGCGCACTCCATCGCCGACCGCATCAACGACGCCCAGTGCAAACTCGTCGTCACCTCCGACGGGGCCTTTCGGGGAAATAAGGAAATCGCCCTTAAAGCCACCGTCGATGACGCGCTGCTTACCTGCCCGTCGGTCGAAAAAGTCATCGTGCTCACCCGCACCCGCACGCCCACGTCGATGATCAAGGGCCGCGATGCGTGGTGGGAGGACGAGCTAAAACTCGTTACCACCGACTGCCCCGCCGAGGAAATGGACGCCGAGGATATGCTGTTTGTTCTGTACACCTCCGGTTCTACGGGCAAGCCCAAGGGCGTCGTGCATACCTGCGGCGGGTACATGGTCTACACGAGTTACACGTTTGAAACGGTTTTTCAGTACCAGCCCGGCGAGGAAGGGCGGGTTCCCATTTTTTTCTGCACCGCCGATATTGGCTGGATCACCGGCCACAGCTACATCGTGTACGGCCCGCTGGCATCGGGGGCCACAACGGTACTCTTCGAGGGTATTCCCACGTACCCCGACGCCGGGCGTTTTTGGGATGTCATTGATAAACACCAGGTTAACATTCTGTACACCGCCCCCACGGCCATCCGGTCGTTGATGAGTTTCGGGCTGGATTTTGTCAAAAATAAAGACCTGAGCAGCCTCCAAATCTTAGGCTCCGTGGGCGAACCCATCAACGAAGAAGCCTGGCACTGGTACCACGAGAACATTGGCAAAGGCCGCTGCCCGATTGTGGATACCTGGTGGCAAACCGAAACGGCCGGTATTCTGATTTCGCCGATTGCGGGCCTGACCCCCCTCAAACCCACCTACGCCACGCTGCCCCTGCCAGGTGTACAGCCCATTTTGGTGGATGAAGCCGGAAAGGAAATCGAAGGCAATGGCGTCAGTGGCAACCTCTGCCTGAAATTCCCCTGGCCGGGTATTCTGCGCACGACCTACGGCGATCACGAGCGTTGCCGCCAGACGTATTTCGCGACGTATCCGGGACTTTATTTCACCGGCGACGGATGCTTACGGGACGAGGATGGCTACTACCGCATCACCGGGCGGGTCGACGACGTGCTCAACGTGTCGGGCCACCGCATCGGCACGGCGGAGGTGGAAAATGCCATCAATATGCACCTGGGCGTGATTGAGAGCGCCGTGGTGGGCTACCCGCACGACATCAAGGGGCAGGGGATTTACGCCTACATCATCACCGACCATCCCCACCAAAACCCGGAATTGATGAAAAAAGATATTCTGGCGACCGTCGCGCGTATGATCGGACCCATTGCCAAACCGGATAAAATTCAGTTCGTCAGCGGATTACCCAAAACCCGCTCGGGCAAAATCATGCGGCGTATTCTCCGAAAAATTGCCGAAGGCGAAACCAGCAACTTGGGCGACATCACGACGCTCCTCGACCCCGCCGTGGTGGAGGAAATTAAGGCCGGGGTGGTTTGAGGGTTTGACAGGGTTTGAGAGGTTTGAAGTTTAATAGCGTCTTTTTTTTTAAACCCTCATACTTCAAACCTTTTCAAACCCTCAAACCTCTTCAAACCCTCAAACCCTTCAAACTTCAAACTATTTCCCCCTTCTTCCTCGTTAGCTTTGCAGACTAATTTGAAACTTCTTGCATGAAAAAAATACCTTATTTCCTGTTGTTCGGGCTGAGTCTGGGACTGAGTAGTTGCATAAAAGACACCACCGCCGAGGATAAAAAGCAGGAAAACGACGACGAAATCCGGGCGTACATTGCCCGGAAAAACATCCCCGCCAAAAAGACTGAATCGGGCTTGTATTACGTCGTCACTCAAACTGCCAGCGGAGGCCGGACTCCCGTTGTGGGCGACCAGGTGACCCTGCACTACATCATCAGCCGCATTAGCGACGACGTCATCATCGACAGTACGCAGGTGGCGAAAAACAAGCCGCTGCTGATTTCTTTCGGTGGCACCAACCTGATTCCCGGCTTAACCGAGGGCATTTCCCTGCTGCGTGAAGGCGAAAAAGCCACGCTGCTCATTCCCGCGCACCTGGCCTACGGTGATGCGGGTTCGGCGGCTCTACTGCCCTACGCGGTGGTTCGATACGACGTAAGCGTGTTGAAAGTGCGCTCGGAAGAAGAACAGATTGTGGAGTACACCAATACCAAAAATCTGAAAATTGACAAAAAAACGGAGTCAGGATTGCGGTTTACCCAATTGCTCAAGGTGGAGGGCGTGGCCGATACCGTCAAGGCCACATCGACCGTGTCGGTGAAATACACCGGTAAATTGCTGGACGACACGCAGTTCGACAGTGGTACGGCTCCCTTTAATTTGGGGACGGCCAACTCCGTGGTCAAGGGCTTTTTAGAAGGTTTGGTTGGGTTGCGCGTGGGCGACAAAGCCCGGTTGATTTTCCCTTCTTCGATTGCCTACGGCAAAGACGGTCGCCTCAATGAAACGACCCGGAAATATACCATCCCCCCCTACTCGCCGCTGGTTTTTGAAGTAGAAATTATCAGTGTTACCAAGTAAATACCCGGCCCCAACCGTAACGACGGACCGCCCCGAAGGGGGCTTAAGACAAAATAGTGGCAACGAAAAAAGCCCCCTTTGGGGCGGTCCGTCGTTACGGTTGGGGGCCATCGCTCAGCTATGCGCCGCCACCATTTCTTTTAAAAACTCCAGGAATGGTGCCGAAAATTCTTTCCGTTTGAGGGCAAACTCCACCGTTGTTTTCAAAAA
>JAJAZB010000454.1 GCA_026785975.1 Cytophagaceae bacterium
AAAAAATTGCGCCCCCGGGGGCAATTTTTTTTTTTCTAATTTTTTTAATTTTTTGGTGTGGGGGCGTTTTTTTCTCCCCCACCCCCCAAACCCACGGCTCACGGCTCGCCTGCGCAACATCAGCTGAAGTTGCCCAAACTCGATAATTCGGTGGTTTTCACTTATTGGCACGTTTATTTACTTCAACTTTCCGTAGCCCCGGCTACGCTGACCGAACCGTTTTGTTTTACCTTTTCCGATTGGGAAACGTCTTGATTTACCACAGTTTCAATGGATTCAAAGAGTACTAAATCGGATCGTACCGAATCCGTAAAACCTGTTGTTTCTAAGCGGCTGGACCGCACTCTTCTGGAACTGCATCAGGTGGCGATTTTTGTCGGTCGTTTTTTTCAACAGGTTTTTCTACCCCCTTACGAATTCAAAGAGGTGCTTCGGCAGTGTTACGAAGTGGGCGTAAAATCGCTACCCCTGATCTCACTGACCGGGTTTATCACGGGCATTGTATTTACCAACCAGTCGCGCCCTTCACTGGCGGAATTTGGTGCTACTTCCTGGTTGCCCGCCCTGATTTCCATCGCCATCGTTCGGGCCCTGGCCCCGCTCATTACGGCCTTGATCGCCGCCGGGAAAGTGGGTTCAAGTATTGGTGCCGAGTTGGGGTCGATGCGCGTCACCGAGCAAATTGATGCGATGGAAGTTTCCGCCACCAATCCGTTCAAGTTTCTGGTCGTGACGCGGGTACTGGCCACGACCTTCATGATTCCCATCCTGATGATGTACACAATTTTTCTGGCGCTAATGGGGGGATTTATCAATGTGCAGCAACACGAAGCGACTAGTTTTACGGCCTATTTTTTACAGGTGTTCAACGCCATTTCGTTTCTCGATATTTTCTCTTCCACGATCAAGTCGTTCGTTTTCGGTTTTACGATTGGGATGGTGGGGTGCTACAAAGGCTACAATTCCTCCAAAGGTACGGAGGGTGTGGGCCGGGCCGCCAATGCCTCGGTGGTCACGTCGATGTTCCTGGTTTTTATCGAAGAATTGCTGGCGCTACAAATTGTTGCCGCCCTGCGGCCCGGTTAATCAGTTTATGAAGGACAACGTTAAAATCGATACCAAAAACACCGTCATCGCCATCCGGGGATTGAAGATTTCCTTCGGCGATTTACACGTGCTGCGGGGCGCTGATCTTGATTTACATCAAGGCGAAAACCTCGTGGTGTTGGGGCGTTCAGGAACGGGCAAATCCGTTTTAATTAAAATTATTATCGGGTTGTTGAAGCAAGACGCCGGTTCAATTCAGGTTTTAGGTAAGGACCTCGAAAAGCTGTCGCCCCGGGAACTGGACGAACTCCGACTGAAAATCGGATTTTCTTTTCAAAACAGCGCGCTGTACGACAGCATGACCGTGCGCGAAAACCTGGAGTTTCCGCTCGTCAGGAATGTCCGAGACCTGAAGCAGAGTGAAATCGACCAGGCGGTCGAAGAGGCACTGGAAGACGTGGGGCTGTCGCAAACCATCGATTATATGCCGTCGGAACTTTCGGGTGGTCAGCGCAAGCGTATCGGCATCGCCCGGACGCTGATTTTGAAGCCTGAAATTATGCTCTACGACGAACCAACGGCGGGTCTCGATCCGATTACGTGCATCGACATCAACAACCTCATTAACGAAGTGCAGGCCAAACACAACACCTCGGCCATTATTATTACCCACGATCTGACCTGCGCCAAAACTACCGGCGACCGCATCGCGATGCTGCTCGATGGGCAGTTTAAGCGACAGGGTACGTTTGAGGAGGTTTTTGAAACCGACGAGGAGCAGGTTAAACAGTTTCACGATTACAACTTTATAAACCAATGAAAGCAGCTGAAAACAAACGTTCCGTGGTCATCGGCATCTTCGTTCTTCTGGGGGTGATTATCTTCGTAACGGGCATCCTCGTCCTGGGTGGGCAGGAGAGCAAATTCGTCAAACACATTCGATTGACGACCGTCTTCAACAACGTATCCGGTTTACAAGTCGGGAATAACATCTGGTTTTCCGGGGTGAAAATCGGCACGGTTCGGGCCATCAATTTTGTGGGTGCCTCGCAGGTGGAGGTGACCATGAACATCGAGAAAGAGGCCCAGAAGTACATTCGTAGGAATTCCATGGCTTCCCTGGGTTCGGATGGGCTGATTGGCAACCGGCTCGTGGTGATTTCGGGTGGAAGCCCGCCGGAAGTCAACGTCGAAACCGGCGATCGCCTCCAGAGTAGCACCGCGCTGAGTTCGGAAGAAATCATGGAAACGTTGCAGGAAAACAACAAGAATCTGCTCAAAGTCACGAGCGACGTGAAGGGAATTGTGGCGAAAATTGTCAAGGGTGAAGGCGTGGCGGGGGCTGTTCTGACGGATCCGGTACTGGCCAACAAGTTTAAAAACGTCGTGACCGACCTCCAAACGGCGTCGAGCCGGGCGGCTAAAGTATCTAATTCTCTGGCCGATTTTTCCGCCAAACTCAACAACAAAGGTTCTTTGGCCAACGAACTCGTGACGGACACATCGGTTTTCAGAAGCTTAAAAACGTCGATGGCCCGGCTCAACCAGGCGAGTGCCTCAGCAGCCGAAACCGCCAACAACGTCAAACAAACCACCGAACGCCTGGAAGCGAAACTCAACGCCAGAAATACGCCGGTCGGGATGCTACTCAACGACGAAGAAACGGCAACGCGCCTGAAAAACACCCTCCGAAACCTGGAAGGCAGCACCGTAACCCTGGAGGAGGATCTTCAAGCCGTGCAGAGTAATTTCCTGTTCCGGGGGTATTTTAAGAAAAAAGCGAAGGCCAACGCGAAGGAAAAAGAAGAGACCCAAAAACAGGTTTCGCCGCAACCGTAAACCGTTACAACGCGCTCATCACAGCTTCGTCGCCCTGCAGCGCGTTGGCCGGGCGGGGATGTTGGGCGTTAAAAACGCGGAGTGAAGCCGCATCCAGCGGCCGAACGGCCCGTTCGTCGAGAGTACCATCAGGCCGGAAAACGCGGGTTGAATCCAGCCGGAAATGCCTGGCGATGAAGCGGTACATCGCCGCCCGCTTGGATAGGCCGTAGTCGTGTTTTTCCTCCGTAAAATGGGCGAATTCTACGTTTTTACCCGTTCCAAAAAGTTGATAAATGCGTTGAATGTGGGGGAATTCCACGGTGGGCGTATTTTTCGTCCAATCGTCTCCGTCCGAAATTAGTAGCATCGGGCGCGGTGCGGCGAGCGCGGCAATCTCGACGTTGTTGGTTTGGAAATCGCCTTTTTTGTGAACGGGCATCCCGCTTTCACACACGCATCCCCCGAAAAAATGCGCAGAAACCATGACGCAGGGTACGGCCAATTTTACCCGTGGATCGAGGGCGGTCAGAAAAAACGTCTGCGTCCCGCCACCCGATTCGCCGGTCACGGCCACCCGGGCCGAATCCACTTCCGGCAACGACAGCAGAAAGTCAAGGCTACGAATGCTGTTGATGGTTTGTAACTTAAACCCCTTCTGAATCTTGTGCGCCGCCTGTTTGGAATCCCCGTGCCCAACCATGTCGTAGGTAAAAACCACCGCTCCCATCCGGGCCAGCGAACCACAGCGTTTTTGAGTCTGTTCCTGAAACCGCCCGTCCGGGTTGCTCCAATGCCCATGCGGACTCAGTACGCCCGGTACCCGCCCCGTCGCGTTGAGGGGGCGGTACAAATTGCCCGTCACGTAAAATCCCGGCAGGCTTTCAAACGCCACATTTTCAACCGTGTAGCCGTCCATGACCCTCCGGCTGTGGATAATCGGGACGGAGGTGGGTCGCGGCGGCAAGATTTGCAGTTCGGCCCCTTCGATGATTTGCTCTCGAATTTGGGCGGCCCGAGCCTGCCAGTCCGCCTGAGTTGAATACCGTGCCGCCAACTCAGTGAGCAAGGCTTTCCCCTCGGCTTGGGTAAAATAATCTCCCTGGCAAAGTTCAGCCGGAGGCGTTTGGGCCAGTGCGGCGCAGCTGAACGACAGGGTCAAAAGCAGGGAGTAAAGTGGTTTCATGGAGTTGTTGTTTAGTAGGATCCATTTTTAGCGTTAATTGGGGAACTTACTCCAGTTTCGGGTCCGACGTTCCGTCTGACCATTACCCTGTCATTCGTTCACAAACTCCACATTCCGTTTCAAACCCTCAAACTTTGTTCGCTTCAAAGCGGAATTTTTGAAAACCGTTTGGAAAACGTCGGCGGTCATTTCCACCCAATCCTGCCGGGTAAGGCCCTGCAAATCAGCCGACGGCACAAAGGCGGGTTCGCGGTGCGGGCGCGAAAACCGGTTCCAGGGGCATACGTCCTGGCAAATATCACACCCGAAAATCCAGTCGTCAAACTGCCCCCGAACGCTGGCCGGAATTTCCTCTTTCAGTTCAATCGTAAAATAACTGATGCAGCGGCTGCCATCGACCACGTAGGGTTCCACGATGGCCCCCGTTGGGCAGGCGTCGAGGCAACGGGTGCAGGTGCCGCAGTAATCCGCGATGGGGCCGTCGGGTTCGAGTTCAACGTCGAGAATTAGTTCGGCGATAAAAAAGAAGCTGCCCATTTGCCGGTTGAGCAGGTTGCTGTGTTTGCCCACCCAGCCCAACCCGGCGCGGGCCGCCCAGGCTTTGTCCATCACCGGCGCAGAATCCACGAATACCCGCCCGCCCACGTCGCCGATGCTCGCCTGAATGGCTTCCAGCAAGGTTTTTAGTTTTTCTTTGATGACCAGGTGGTAATCCGTCCCGTAGGCATACTTCGAGATTTTAAACGAATCTTCGGTACTCAGTTCCCGCTCGGGATAATAATTGTACAGCAACGAAACCACCGATTTGGCCCCGTCGACCAGCTTGCGCGGATCGAGACGCTTGTCGAAATGATTGGCCATGTAGCCCATTTTTCCGTGCCGGTTCTGCGTCAACCAGGCTTCGAGGCGCGGGGCTTCTGCTTCGAGAAAATCGGCTTTGGCAATCCCGCAAAAATCAAAGCCCAGTTCAGTGGCTTTCGTTTTGACAAACTGAGTGTACCGCTCTCGGGTCGAACTGTTCATGGTCTGGGGTAGCGCAATCCGTAAAGCGGGCTATTTTTTTAGTTTCTTTGCATGATTAAAGCCCATTCAGTTTGAAGGCTGACAAGTTGACAGCATCCATTTCGCTGGCAAGCCCTTTTTGCTCTATGCATCAACGAATAAAAGTACGAAAAGACGATGACGAACCCTGAAGAAATGAATCACCAAGAGCCGGAAATTACCCCAGAAACTGCCATTGAGTCCGAAAATGACGCGTTCGAGGCCGTTGAGGAGCACAACGAAACGGATAAAGTGCAGGCCGAGTTGGCCGAACTCAAAGATAAATACCTGCGTTTGTACAGCGACTTTGAAAACTTTCGCCGCCGCACCGCAAAAGAAAAAATAGAGTTAATCAGAAATGCTTCTGAGGAAGTGGTCCAATCACTGCTGCCCGTGCTCGACGACGTGGAGCGGGCGCAGGCCATTTTTGCCCAGATTGAGGACGGAAAAGTAGAGCGTGAGGGCATCGAATTGATTTTTCAGAAATTCCAGAATACCCTCAACAGCACCGGTTTGAAACCGATGGAGGCCAAAGGTGAGGCTTTTGATGCCGATCTGCACGAGAGCATCGCTCAGTTTCCGGCTCCATCCACCGACCTGAAGGGTAAAATAATTGATGTTGTCGAAAAGGGCTATTACCTCAACGACAAAGTCATCCGCTTCGCGAAGGTGGTGGTGGGTGCCTAGTGAAAAATTAAAAGTATAAAATGAAAAGTGGTTCGTGCCGAGTGAAGTAGTTATTCAACAACTTTTCACTTTTCACTCCTCACTTTTCACTACGAAACATGGCTCAAAAACGAGATTATTACGACGTGTTGGGGGTGGATAAAAGCGCCTCGGCGGAGGACCTCAAGAAGGCTTACCGCAAGATGGCGATTAAACACCACCCCGATAAAAACCCCAATGACCCTTCGGCGGAGGATAAATTTAAGGAGGCCGCCGAAGCCTACGAGGTGTTGAGCGACGACACCAAGCGGAAACGCTACGACCAGTTTGGGCACCAGGGCGTGGGTGGTGGGGGGGGCAATGGCCAACCACCGAACATGGATGATATCTTCTCGCAGTTCGGCGATATTTTTGGCGAATCGAGTCCTTTCGGCAGCTTCTTCGGGGGCAGCACGACTGGCAACGGGCGTCGGGTGCGTAAAGGCTCCGACCTGCGGATCAAGCTAAAACTCGATTTGGAGGAGGTCGCCAATGGCGTTGAAAAAAAGATTAAAGTCAAACACCACGTCACGTGTACCACCTGTAGCGGCAATGGTTCGAAAAACGGCGCGGCGTTGAAAACCTGTTCGACCTGTAACGGCAACGGGCAAGTGCGCAAAGTTACCCAGACGATGCTGGGCCAGATGGTTTCGGCGTCGACCTGCCCAACCTGCAACGGCGAGGGTAAAATCGTGGAAACCCGTTGTGAAGTGTGCTTTGGCGAAGGCCGGGTTTTGGCCGATGAAGTGTTGAATATCAAAGTTCCGGCGGGGGTAGCCGATGGGATGCAACTTTCGATGGGTGGCAAAGGCAACGTGCCGCCCCGCCCCGCATCGGGTGGTGTCGCGGGTGATTTGCTCATCGTCATCGAAGAAGAGGAGCACGAATTCCTCAAGCGCGATGGCACCAACGTCGTTTTTGATCTGTACATCAACTTCGCCGATGCCGCGCTGGGCACCTCAGTCGAAGTACCCACCATCGACGGGAAGGCCCGCATTACGCTCGATCCGGGCACCCAGAGCGGTAAGATTCTGCGCCTGAAAGGAAAAGGCATCAAGGAACTCAACGGCTACGGCAAGGGCGACCAGCTTATCCACGTTAACGTTTGGACGCCCAAACAAGTCAACGCCGACGAACGGGAATTGCTCGAAAAACTGCGCCAGTCGGCTAATTTTCAGCCCAAGCCCGGAAAGAGTGAGCGAGGCTTTTTCGAGAAAATGAAAGACTTTTTTGATTAAAAAACCAGCCACTCCAAAGGGGTAGCCGGTTCGATGCTCACAATCTAATCAAAACGCTCAGCCGGTATCTATTCCGGCTGAGCGTTTTTTCTTACCGGACGCTAACCAATTTTTCCGGTACAATTGGCTCCGCCTGGTGGGTGGTCACATTGATTTCGCGCACCACGGTTTCCTGTCCGTTGCTCACCTGAAGTTGGTAGATGCCATCAGGCAACTGGCCCAAGTCGAGTTTGCGCCAGTATTTGGCCGTTTTGCGACTGACCGTTTCCTGGTACATTATCTCATTTTTAGGATTGATCAGGCGCAGGTTCAGGCGCTTTTGCTCGTGATTCTCGACCATGACATTGAGCTTGGCCGTGTGGTGTTTCGGGTACACGCCCACTTCAAAAGGCGGTTGTGAATCAGAAGTTGGTAGGTGCAACAGGCCCGCCAGCAAGGGGGCAACGAGGGAGGTGAGGAACGGATTCATAAAAAGAGAGTTGGATTGATTGATAATTTTATGATTGATAAATTCAGCGTTTTGTCCAGCTATTCGATCCGGTTTTTACGTCGGTGTACCTGGTCTGTTTCACTGTTTTCGATAAAAAGATGCAATCGCATTAACGCAGCGCAGCCATTCTGGACGAACGGAAAATCCGAAAGGACGAATGGCCCTTCGGCCCGAAAAAAGGGCAGCGAACGGGCCGGATGGCGTCTTTTTTGTATCTTTTAGGCTAAAACCCAATCTATGCGCACTCCTTCCCTGACGATTTCCCTCCTACTTTTTGCCGGTATTCTTCGTGCCCAGCAACCTGCCGACCTAGTCGTTCATCATGGTTTGGTGTACACGGTCAACGCCCGTTTTGACGTAGCCGAAGCCTTCGCCGTGAAAGATGGGCGGATTCTGGCGGTGGGCAAAAACACCGACATCCTACGAAACTACCGCGCCAAAACGATTCTGGACGCGGGCGGCAAAACGATCTATCCCGGTTTCATCGATGCCCACGCGCATTTTTACCGCTACGGTCTGAGCTTGCAACGGGTCAATCTGATGGGTACCAAAAGTTGGGACGAAATCCTGAAGCGGGTGCGGACGTTCGCCGCCGCTAATCCCGCTGGTTGGCTAACGGGCCGGGGTTGGGATCAGAACGACTGGGCCGTGCAGGAATTCCCCGACAAACAGGATCTGGACCAACTTTTCCCCGACCGTCCCGTAATTCTGACGCGGGTGGATGGTCACGCCGCCATTGCCAATCAGACTGCACTTGACCAGGCTGGCGTCAAACCCGGTCAGACGTTGACGGGTGGCAGTGTGGAAACCAAGAATGGGGTGCTGACGGGTATTTTGATCGACAACGCGATTGAGTTGGTGAGCCGGGTAATTCCGAATCCCAGCCGGGAACAGAGCGAAAAGGCACTCCTCGGTGCCGCGCAAAATTGCTTCGCCGTGGGCCTGACCACGGTGGACGATTGCGGATTGATGGCCAATGAAGTCGATATCATCGACAGCCTGCAACGCAAAAACCAGTTACGAATGCGCCTCTACGTGATGCTGAGTGATGATTCGCTGAACTACGCCCGGTTTCTGCCCCGGGGTATTTACAAAACCGATCGGCTCAACGTGCGGAGTTTTAAGGTGTACGGCGATGGCGCATTGGGTTCGCGGGGGGCGTGTATGCTGGCGGCCTACGCCGACCGCCCCGACTGGCGGGGGTTTTTGCTCAGCACACCGGGACATTTTCAGGACGTCGCCCAACGCCTGGCCCCGACGGATTTCCAGATGTGTACCCACGCCATTGGCGACTCGGCCAACCGCACGATGCTGCGCATTTACGCCGCCGCGTTGCGGGGCAAAAACGACAAGCGTTGGCGCATCGAGCACGCCCAGGTCATCAATCAGGCTGATTTCAGGTATTTCGGTGAAAACAACATCGTGCCTTCCGTGCAGCCTACCCATGCCACTTCCGATATGTACTGGGCGCTGGCGCGGCTGGGAGCGACCCGCCTGAAAGGCGCGTATGCCTTCAAACAACTGTTGAATCAAAACCAGTGGATCCCGTTGGGCACCGATTTTCCGGTGGAAGATATCAGCCCGTTTGCTACCTTTTTTTCAGCGGTGTATCGGCGCGACGCCAAGGGTTTCCCGAAGGGTGGTTTTGGCCCCGAAAATGCACTAAGCCGGGTTGAAGCCCTGCGGGGGATGACGATCTGGGCGGCTAAATCGAATTTTGAAGAAGCCGAAAAAGGCAGCATCGAACCGGGTAAATTCGCCGATTTTATCCTGCTCAATCAGGATTTGATGAAGGCAGATTCTGGAAAAATTCTAGACACACTTGTGGAGGCGACGTATTTGAATGGTGAAGTCGTTTTTAAACGTTAGCTCCGTAGCGTAGGGACTACGCTACGGAGCAATTTTACCGCCCTTGATCGCCAATCAGGTAAACGAAAACAGGCCCGTCCCGAGATCTCGGGACGGGCCTGTTTTCGTTAAACTCTTTCAATTATTCCCACCGACTTTGGCGTAGTACTTTTCAAAAATCGGCTTGTATTTCGCGGCCAAATCATTGATCTTCGCTTCTTCCAACTGGCTCACCGTCAGATTCATTTCGTACAAACTCCGGCTGATTTCTTTGTTGTAAACGGCCGGTTGCTGTGTGTAGTAAGCCAGATTCTGGTCGTTGCGCGTCATGACTTTCTGGGCAATGTCGATGGCTTTTTGGCGCTCCCCGACTTCACTCAGCAAGGCGATAAAACTCACCGATACCTGGTCATAGGGAATGGATTTATCCGGCAACACTTGCAGGCAACGATTGACTACCTCGCGGGCTTTGTCGCGTTTTCCCTCGCGCAACAACTGATCAGCCAGTCGCAGGAACGCAATCCTCGACGAAAATACCGGCGTATCGTACGTAGCATCGTAGTAGCTGTTGGGGTTGTCCAACTCGCGCCAGGCCGTTTTTTTCATCATATTTTCGTACATGATATCCGAGTTGACGTAGCCATCGCGGGCACCGGGCACTTTGTACGGCATGAGTCGGTAGGCGAAGCCCTCCAGTTGCATATACTCCTTCAGGTTCAGATAACTTTCCTGCCCAATCGTGGCCGAGAAGTAAATGGGTCGCTGCCAGTTGTTGGTCGCAATGATGTCCAGTTGGATGAGTTCGGGCTTGAAAATGTCCTTCTTCCCATACGTCCACGAAATCGTATCGCTCAACAGAGGTTCCATTTGGGCGGGAACGAGACCCATTTGCTTGACTTTGCTGACATCGACCGGCAAGAAAAACGTGGACGAAGGCAGGATGTTAATCATCGAGCCGTCCATCGTCTGCACTTTAATGGCCGGATTGTCTTCTTTCACCAATCTCAGGTAGTCTTTCAGGTTGATTCCGTTTTTGACGTTGGGATTTTCGACGAAGGGAATATCGTCGTTGATTCCTTCCAGAAACTGGTCTTTGTTGAGCGAAATCGGCAACGGCTCCGACAGATAGGTTTTGCGCTTCATCTGGTCGATGTACCAGCCCGTACCCAGCAACGAAAGGTTGCACACGCGCACGTCGGTGCGGAAGCCCTCAACCTCCTGCACGTACCAAAGCGGAAAGGTGTCGTTGTCGCCGCCGGTGAACAGAATCGCATTGGGCGCGCAGGAACTGAGGATATTTTTGGCAAAATCAACCGAGTGGTACCGGTGGTTGCGGTCGTGGTTGTCCCAGCTTTTAGTGACCATGATACCCGGCACCACGGCGCACAATGCCGTTGCCACCACGGCGCGGGGTATGGCACTTTTCACGATTTTCTGTAGCCAATCGGCCACCTGCATGACTCCGAGGCCGATCCAGATGGCAAACGCGTAAAACGACCCGACGTAAATGTAATCGCGCTCGCGGGGTTCGACGGGCGGCGAGTTGATGAAAACCACCAACGCCAGACCCGTCATCAGGAAGATGAGCGTGACCACCAGAAAATCCTTTTCCTCGCGCCGGTACTGGATTAAAAAGCCCAGCAAACCCAGTAGCAGGGGCAGAAAGTAAAAATTATCGTGGGCTTTATTTTGTTGAATGGGTTCGGGAAACGCCCCACCTTTCAACTTTGGCAGCGATCCGGCCCCTTCCGCGTCACTTTCACGCCCGGCAAAATTCCAGAGGAAATAACGCATATACATGTGCCCCATTTGATGGCTGAACATGAAGCGCAGGTTGTCGCCGAAGGTCGGCTTCCGGTATTTCTCCCGGCGAGGGTCGTCCGGGTCGGGAATTTTAGGAATTCCAAGCATCTGCGCGTACAACTCGGCATGACCCGGATCGTGGCTGTGGATCCGGGGTAGCAACATCTGCTGGTCGGCTTCCCAAACGTACTCCGGGCGATGGTCGTAAACCTTGTAGTTGGTACCCTCTTTTTTGTACATCGGGGCACCATTTTTCTGGTCGATTGCCCGGGCCGTAAACACCGGGCCGTACATCAGCGGACGGCTGCCGTACTGCTCGCGCTTGAGGTAATACGTAAATCCAATGGCGTCTTTGGGGTCGTTTTCGTTAATGGGGGGATTAAAGTTGGCTTTAACCAGCACCAGCGTGTACGAGGCATACCCAATCAGTACAAAAGCCAATGCGAGGAGTGCGGTGTTGAGACCCGGACGTTCTTTCAAAACGGAATAGCGAACGCCCCAAACCAACGCGGCCACCAAAAGCAGGAAGAAGAACAACGCGCCCGTGTTGAAAGGCAAACCCAACACATTGACGAACAACAATTCAAACTGGAAGGCGACCGAGGGCAGACCCGGAATGATGGCGGCGTTGATAAAACCCAGAATAATAAACCCAACTAAGACGGCCAGAATACCACCCCGAAGGTTGGGCTTTTGGTATTTTTTGAAATAATAAATTAGCGCCAACGCGGGTAAAGTCACCAGGTTGAGCAAGTGGACCCCGATAGAAAGACCAACCAAATAGGCGATAAACAGCAACCAACGATTGGCGGCGGCTTCGTCGTTGATGAGTTCCCACTTGTAAGCCGCCCAAATGACGATGGCGGTAAAAAACGACGACAGCCCGTAGACTTCGGCCTCGACCGCCGAAAACCAGAATGAATCCGACCAGGTGTAGGCCAGAGCACCCACGGCCCCCGCGCCCATCAGCAATACCGTTTGTCCGACGCTGAGTTCGGCGGCGGTTTTGGCCAGAATTTTCCGGCCCAGCATCGTGATCGTCCAGAACAAAAACAGAATCGTGAAGGCACTCGACAGCACCGACAGCATATTGATCCAGTAAGCCACCCGCGTGACATCGCTCCCCGCCAGCATACTAAAAAGCCGCCCCAGCAGCAGAAAAAAGGGCGCTCCCGGCGGGTGCGGCACCATGAGTTTGTACGAAACGGCAATAAATTCACCGCAATCCCAAAAGCTGGCGGTACGCTCCACCGTTGAAACGTAAGTAAAAAGGGCCACGGCAAACACCAACCAGCCGGTCAGATTGTTGATGCGTCGGAAGTTATTCATAAAGTCAAATCAGGGTGAAAAAGAAGGAATTCGGGTGGGGTGTTTGCAAAAAAACGTCTAAAAATAGGAAAAACCCCGCGAGCGGCGGGGTTCCCGGTGTTAAAAGTAGTTAAAAAGAAGGAGTGAGTAGTGAGGAGGCAGGAGAGAAGCGTGTGAATCGGGGCACCTACACTACTCTCACGCTTCGTTCCTCACTACTCACTCCTTCTTTTACGCCTTGTAAAATACCCACTTCGATAATTCGCGCAGGGTGGCTTTTTTGCCGTACATCAAAATGCCCACGCGGTAAATCCGCGCCGCCAGCCAGGTTGTCGACAGGAATCCAACGATCATCAAACTCATCGAAAGCAGCAACTCCCAGGTTTCGACGCCGAAAGGCAACCGGGCCATCATGTCGACGGGTGCCGTAAATGGAATAATTGACGCCCAGAATGCCACTTTGCTGTCGGGTTCGTTGATGACGTAGGTCATCAGAATAATGCTCAGAATCAGCGGAATGGTAACCGGGAAAAGCAATTGCTGCGCCTCCGAGGGGTTCTCAACCGCCGAGCCAACCGCCGCAAACAGCGAACTGTAGAGCAGGAACCCGGTGATGTAGTAAAAAATAAAACAGAGCAACAATTTACCGAGGGGCAAATTAGCCAGTGCCTCGTTGACCTTGGCCATCGGGTTTTGGGCCTGCAACTGCGCTTGTACCTGTTTGGCTTGTTCGGGTGATGCGCTCACACTGACTTCCTTGCGCACTTTTTCTTCGAGTTTATTTTTCAACAAGCCCGTTACCGCCGAGCTAATCAGGGCAGTGAGCAGAATCCAGAGCATGAATTGGGTCAAACCCACCAGGCCCACCCCGATGATTTTACCCAGTAAAAGCTGCATGGGTTTTACCGAAGAAATGACGATTTCGATGATGCGGTTCGATTTTTCTTCAATTACGCCATTCATCACCTGCGACCCGCTCAGAAATACCGACATATACAAAATCAGCGCAATGGCGTAGCCGATGCCCGTGGCTACGCCCGAATTACTGCTTTTTTCACCCTCTTCGTTGAGGCTATACGTTTGGGCGTCCACGTTGACGCGATTGTCTTCGACTACTTTCACGTCGATGCCCGCGTTGGCTAAGCGTTGATTGCGCACCTCACTCTGCACGACGTTTTCGATGCGGCGCTGCAAGCCCATGCTGACGGTTTTTTCGGCAAAAATCTGCAAGCCGCCGGGTTTTTCAACAATGTCTTTTGGAATCAACACCAGCGCGGTTGCGTCACTGTTTCTGAGTTTCTGCTTGGCGGTTTCCAGGGAACCCTTGATAAACGTAAAAATGTAATCCTCGTCGTTTTTCAGTTTCCCGCGAAATGTGTTCGATTCGTCCAGAATCTGGATGGTTTTCGCTTCGTCGGAGGCAAAAAACAGCAAGGCGGGTACGGCGTACAGCGCCGTAATCAGCAAGGGCGTCAGCAGGGTTACGATCAGGAAAGAGCGCTTTTTGACCCGAACCAGGTATTCGCGCTGAATAATCAGGAGAGTTTTGTTCATGAGTTATGGCCCCCAAACCCCCGAAGGGGGCTTTAAAGACAATTAAAGGTTGGCGTTGAGATTACACCTCGCTGACCGGAATGTTGGCGTTACCGACGGTTTTGATAAAAATTTCGTTGAACGAAGGAATGTTTTCCTGAAATGAATGTAGCTCGACCTGCCCCAACAGACTACCAATCAGACCATTGACACTGCCGCCTTCGCCAATGCGCACGTGAGTCCGCGTAACACCCGGCTCAATTTCAGCACTGTTGACTTCCTCATAACCACCGGGCAAAACAGGCTTCGCTCCGCTGTATTCGAGAGTGAAACTATTGTCTTTAAACTGATTTTTGATGGCCCGCTTCTCGCCCTCCAGCACCACTTTCGAGCGGTTGATGAGCGCGATGTGATCGCACAACTCTTCGACCGATTCCATGCGGTGGGTCGAAAAGATGATCGTGCTGCCTTTGGCTTTCAGTTCGAGGATTTCATCTTTCAGCAAATTGGCGTTGATCGGGTCGAAGCCCGAGAAGGGTTCATCGAGAATAATCAGTTCGGGTTCGTGAACAATCGTGGCGATGAACTGGCACTTCTGCTGCATTCCTTTCGAGAGGTCTTCGACGTTTTTGCCCCACCAATCCTTGAGGTCAAATTTGATGGCCCAACGTTTGAGCCGTTCGGTGGCTTCGCTGGCGGGCAAGCCTTTCAGCCGGGCCAGGTAGAGCAGTTGTTCGCCCACTTTCATTTTTTTATACAGCCCGCGCTCTTCGGGCAGGTAGCCAATGCGCTCAATGTGATGGGGTTGCAGGGGCTGGCCGTCAAACAACACCACGCCTTCGTCGGGCGCCGTAATCTGATTGATGATGCGAATAAATGAAGTTTTTCCGGCCCCGTTGGGACCAAGCAGCCCGAAGATGCTGCCTTTGGGAATGGATAGATTCACATCGCTCAGGGCGGTGTGACTGGCGTAGCGTTTATACACGCCACGGGCTTCAAGTAGTGCCAAAGCGTTTGGGTTTGGTTAAGGGTTTCCCAAATTTAACCCAATGCACTGTGCCTACCAACTTCTTGTGATAAACCGCCGTTCTGACGGGGTAAACGGCGTTCGACATGACACAAAAAAAACCACCAGAATTCCTGGCGGTTTTTTTTGTGTCATGGGTGTTTCTCAGCTATACTTTTCGCGAATCTGAAAGAGAATCCAGAATTGAATAAAAAAGCCAATGGCCGTGCCAATGAGCGCACCGAAACCATACGGCATCGCCAACACTGACGTAATGATGCCACCGACAGCAGAAATCAGACCGGCGTAATACAACAGGTTCCAGCCCCGGCGCTGACGCTTCTGCAACGGGGAAAAAGCCATGATTTCCAAAACGACAACGACCAGACTTATCAACAGGCTAATTATACCCACGACCGAACCCGTCGCAAAGACGGATATTCCCGCCGTGAGTCCCAGTAAAGCCAATAGGGAAACTACGGCAATAAGCGCCAGCACCAACACGACATACGGCCCGTACTTGGCGATTCCTTCTTTCAGTTCGGGAGGAAAAGCGGGTAATTTTTCGAGAAACAAGGGGGCCATTTCTTTTTCGAGGGGCAAAGATTCATTCATGGTGGAAAGGAGGTTTATGGATTAGGGTAATTTCTAAAAAGCGGGCGTAAAATGCTGGTTTTCTCTGGGATTCACAACCTCCTCCCCCAGCAATCCGATTATTTTTGGTCGAAAGCCGTTTGACCGGTCACAACCTTACCCGTCGGCTTCTACCACCGCCTGCGGTTTCAGTTGCAATTCCCCTTCCAGTTTTGAGATCACGCACGTCGCTACGGCATTCCCGGCGACACTGGTGGCACTACGGCCCATGTCCAAGACCTGGTCGATACCCAGCAACAACGCCAGGCCTTCGATGGGCAGGTTGAACGTCGCCAGCGTACCGGCGATGATCACCAGTGAAGCCCTCGGTACACCCGCGATCCCTTTGGACGTAATCATCAGCGTGAGCATCATCACGATTTGCTGATTGATACTCAAGGGAATGCCGTAGGCCTGGGCAATGAAAGCGGTGGCAAACGTCATGTACAGCATCGAGCCGTCGAGGTTGAACGAGTACCCCAGCGGTAGCACGAACGAGACAATCCGCTCCGAACACCCAAATTTTTTGAGTGCTTCAATCGTCTGCGGAAACGAGGCTTCCGAACTGGCCGTACTAAACGATAAAATGATCGCGTCTTTCACGTGCGCCAACAAACGCAGATACGGAATCCGCATCACCAAACAGATGCCCCAGAGCACGACGAACAGGAAAAAGAGTAGTCCGCCGAAGAAGCATAAAATCAGGTACGCGTAGCCCGCCAGAATGCCCAAACCCTGCGTGGCAACGACCGCCGCAATGGCCCCCAACACGCCAAAAGGCGCAAATTCCATGACGTAGCCCGTCACTTTGAACATCACGTGCGAGAGCGAATCGAGGGCTTTAATCATGATTTTGCCTTTCTCGCCGATACTCCCAACGGCGATGCCAAAAAAGATACTGAACACCACGATTTGGAGCACTTCGTTGGTCGCCATAGCCTCGACAAAACTGGCCGGGAACACGTGCGTGAGGAAATTTTCGAAGTTCATTTTCTGCGCTTCAATGCCCATATCCGTGCCCTTGGGCGGCAGCGGCAGTTGCATCACCTCGCCGGGTTTCATCACGTTGACCACCAGCAAGCCAACCACGAGCGACAGGATGGTCGCGAAATAAAAATACGCCAGGGTTTTTAGTCCAATTCGGCCTACTATCTTAAAATCGCCCAGTTTGGCGATGCCCACCACCAGGGTCGCAAAGACCAGTGGGCCAATGATCATTTTGATGAGCCGCAGGAAAATTTTAGAGAGAATAGCGAGGTCGTCGCCGGAGAATCCGGTACTGCTGGCCGGAAATAGCCAACCAATCAGAATCCCAAGCACCATCCCGATGAAGATGCGCGTCGTAATGTTAATTTTCATGAAGGAAGGTTAAAAGTTTAAGGGGTTTGAAGGTTGAGGTTTTTGTCATCCTGAGGTAGGAAGGATCTGGTTAGAGTCTGCCCGTAAAACCAGCGTTTCTGGTACCCCCAGCCAGATCCCGCGCGGCGTCCGCTTCGTACCTCAGGATGACAAAAACCTTAAACCCTCTACGCGCCGAACACCCGGCGATAAATCGGCTTTCGATAGAGAAATTGCCCGTACAAAATAGGGTAAAAAAGCCAGTCCGTCAAAGTTGACGGGGTTCTGAATTCGATTTCCTCGATGATGCAGCTACCCGATCCGCGTTTAACAATGCGGTGTTTGTGCCGCCAGTAGCGCAGGAAAAAGGGCAGTTTAACCCCCTGATCCACAAAGTAAATTTCGTCGGGAGATTGGCGCTGCTCGGTGATCTGGCTAATCCAGATTTGCTTGAAAAGCAGCAGGTTCAACTCGATGTGAACTTCATCGCCGGGCATACATCCGTCGAATCGCAGGAGGCGCGCGGGCGGAAAGGGGGGAGATAATTTTCGGAAAAGCGTTTCGTCAAAATTTGCCCAAACGACCCCCATGGGCTGTTGAACGTCAGTGGGGATGGTGATGCGCACGAATGGAATGCTGAATGCTGAGTTATGAATGCTGAATAAAAAGACATCTCTCTTATTCAGCATTCATAACTCAGCATTCAGCATTTAGTTAAAGTTTCAGCCTCTCTGATTTAGTTTCTTGGCCATGTCGCCCGAGAGCGTCGAGGCGTACGTACCAAAGGCGTTGACCATCACGCCTTTCACGCCGTCTTTCGATTCAATGGCGTAGGCGACCGACATATCGCCGGGATCAGATTCGCCTTCGAAGCGGTGCGTTTCGACAATTTCAAAATCCTCCGGGTTGAAACGCAAATTCAGTTTACTGCTGGTGAGTTGGTTACCTTCCAACGTAAAATTTTCGGTATATCCACGGGCTGCCAAATCGTTGACGGCCTGGGAGAGGGTGTCGTAGTTGTGCATTTTTTAAAATGGTTTGAGGGTTCGAGTAGGTTTGAGGGTTTGAAAAGACAGAAAAGCCTTGATAGGATATTTTCAAACCCTCAAACCTTTCAAACCTTCAAACCTTTTTGAAACCTATTCCAAATACGCCCGCAACATCCAGGCGCGCTTTTCGTGATAGCGCACGATATCGACCAAGAAATCGGCGGTAGTTGCCATGTCAAACTCCTCGGCTTTGGCGACATCCTGCTTGGATTGCTTGATGATGGTTTCGTGGTCGTCCTTTAATTCTTCAATCATTTTCAGTGGGTCTTTACTCGTGTGCTGCTTCGATTCCAGCAACCGCGCCAATTCCAGAAAATCCTTCATACTCCCTACCGAGAAGTGCCCGAGAGTACGGACTTCTTCGGCGATTTCATCAATTTTCTCGGCCAGTTCGGTGTAGAGTTGCTCGAAAAACTCGTGGTATTCAAAAAAACTTTTACCCGTTACGTTCCAGTGGAAGTTGCGGGTTTTCACGTAAAGCACGTGTTCGTCGGCCAGTAATACGTTCAGGCGGGTGGCCATTTCCTGAAGTCGGTTTTGGGGGGTGCCAAGGTCAGCTTTCATAAAAAAATAGAGATTATTGAAACGCTACCCCGAGTGCTCGGGGCCATTGGATGATTGGATGTTTGGGATTCTACGCTAAAAATCCCGTGCCTGAACGGTTGATGGGCAAACTGCCGCAACAAAAAAAAAGTGTTCCGGCGTGATGCCGGGACGCTTTTTACCAAAATCTCCGGGTACTACAATTGCTCAAACACCCGCTCCATCGAAACGGCGTGGCCAATCCTTGCTCTGAGTTCGCTGATGGGTACGCGCTCCTGAAGGGTGGTGTCGCGGTCGCGAATCGTCACGGTGTTGTCGGTCAGCGTCTGGTGGTCGACGGCAATGCAGAACGGCGTCCCGATCAAATCCTGCCGGGTGTAGCGCTTGCCAATGCTGTCGCGTTCTTCGTAAAATACGTTGAAATCGAACTTCAATAAGTTTTGAATTTCGCGGGCTTTTTCGGGCAAACCATCTTTTTTAACCAGGGGTAAAATCGCCGCCTTCACGGGTGCCACCGCCGGGTGAAATTTCAGGTACGTCCGCGATTTTCGCTCCTCTCCTTCGCCGTTTGTTTCCTCCGTGTAGGCATTGCAGAGGACGGCCAGAAAGAGGCGATCGGCCCCCACGGAGGTTTCCACCACGTAGGGAATGTAGTTGCCGAAGGGCTTGCCCGTCCCGTCGAGGTCGTTGTCGAAATACTGCTGTTTCTTTTTGGAAAGCTCCTGATGGTTTTTCAAATCAAAGTCCGTCCGCGAGTGAATCCCTTCGATTTCTTTGAAACCAAACGGAAATTCGTACTCGATGTCCACGGCGGCGTTGGCGTAGTGGGCGAGTTTGTCGTGGATGTGGAATTTGAGTTTCTCGGCGGGTAGCCCAACCGCCTTGTGAAAACGCAACCGGGTTTCTTTCCAGCGTTCGTACCAATCCATTTCGGTGCCGGGGCGCACGAAAAACTGCATCTCCATTTGTTCAAATTCCCGCATCCGAAAGATGAAGTTTCGCGCCACAATTTCATTCCGAAACGCCTTCCCAATCTGGGCAATGCCAAACGGAATCTTCATCCGGCCCGATTTCTGAACGTTTAGGAAATTGACAAAAATGCCCTGTGCCGTCTCTGGGCGCAGATAAATCGTACTCGCATCGTCGGACACGGCCCCCACCTGCGTACTGAACATGAGGTTGAATTGCCGCACTTCGGTCCAGTTGGTCGTACCAGACAGGGGGCAGGCGATGTTCTCCGAAATAATCAATTCGCGTACCCCGGCCAAAGCGCCTGCGTCGAGCAAGCGGCCCATTTGCTGCAAGAGCGCGTGACCGCGCTCGGCATCGCCCTCAACGGCGTACATTTCGGCTTTGGCTTCCAGCAATTGGTCGGCGCGGTAGCGTTTTTGGCTGTCGCGGTTGTCGATCATCGGGTCGTTAAACGAGTCGATGTGGCCCGAGGCTTTCCAGGTGAGCGGGTGCATAAAAATGGCCGCGTCGATGCCCACCACATTATCGTTGAGCATCGTCATGGCCTTCCACCAGAGCGATTTGAGGTTATTTTTTAGCTCGACGCCGTTCTGACCGTAGTCGTACACGGCTTGTAATCCGTCGTAAATTTCGGAAGAGGGGAACACGAATCCATATTCTTTGGCGTGGCCAATGATGTCTTTGAGGGTACTCGCCGTGTCAGATAATTTGGGTTCAGCCATTGGGATTTTTGTCGGTAACGTCGTCGGATGGATTCAATTTGAGCGGGCAAAGATACGGTTTCGGGTGAAACTACGCCGGAACTTGCGGCGGATCGGGGTTTTTCTACCTTTGCGTCGACCCCCTTCCGACGCTTCAAACCCCCACGCCATGCTTCGCCGAATTCGCCGCGCCATCCAGGACTATTTCGGCTTCAACCCCACCGAAACCAGGGCTTTCCTGCTCCTCATGCTGGTGGTCGTAGTGGCGTTGCTGTTGCCGTTTGCGTTCGACTACTGGCCTTCGTCCCTCCCCGATACGACCAAAGCCGACCAGCAAAAACTCGATAGCCTCGTGGCCGGACTGCAAATCCGACAAAAAGAAGCCCGCCCAAATCGCTACGCCCGCCGGGGTGCTGACCGCGACAGCGAGCCGGAAGCCGATGCGCCGCCTGCGCGGTTGTTTGCGTTCGATCCCAACCAAATTTCTGCCCAACAGTGGCAACAACTCGGTCTGCCGCGCTGGCTGGGGGAGCGCATCGTGAAGTACCGAACCAAAGGGGGGCAGTTTCGTAAAAAAGAGGATTTGAAGAAAATATACGACTTCCCGGCGGAGACCTACGAGCGATTGGAGCCGTACATTCAACTACCGGGTACAACAACGTCGGTTGGAAAGTTCAACGAATCCGATGTTACGGCCCCGACCATCGAGTTACCCAAACCCGCTCCCTCGGAACCGAAATTCGCCGCCAAAGTCCCCTTCACCTTCGACCTCAACGCCGGTGACACGACCGAATTCAAGCGCATTTACGGCATCGGTTCCAAGCTGTCCGTGCGCATCATCAAGTACCGGGAAAGTTTGGGTGGTTTTTACGCCGAAAATCAGATTCGGGACGTTTGGGGCCTCGACTCGTCGGTGGTCGACGAGTTGTTCAAACACGCCACTTTACGCAGCCCGCAGGTGCGCAAATTGAACGTTAACGCCGCCAGCCTGGAGCAGTTGAAGCACCCCTACCTCAAACCCTACGTGGCCAAAGCGATCATCGCCTACCGCCAGCAGCACGGCCCGTATGGGTCGGCCACCGAGTTGAGTAATGTAAAAGTCCTGGATGGAAAGACGTTGGAAAAGCTGACGCCGTATCTTGAATTTTAAGACCGTTTCCTGGAATTAAAGTCCACGCTGGTAGTTCGCGCCTACTTATCGGAGAGGAAATTTGTAATTGTCAGGATAATAGTCTCGCCGCATTTTTGTAGGTTGAGCAAATCTTTATCGCCCGTGATCAGATGAGTAGCCCTTCCATCAATAGCGAGTGATAAAAGGAAATTATCTTTTGGGTCCCGACAAGTAGTAATTTCGCTGGTAACCATCACAAAATCAGCGCGTAGGCTAAGTTGCTGCAACAAATCCTGGAGGTCAGTAAGCGAAAAATACTTTTTGAACTTTGGTCACCTGGCAACCTCTAAAAATTCATCGGGAAGTTCCTGGCTAAAGAGCAAGATGAGAGCGTCGTCTGCAAGTATCTTGTCAAGTCTGGAAAAGTCTTTTGTCAGCAGAAAGCTAATCCAAAGGTTAGTGTCGATGATAACTCTATCCTTTGTTTCTGGCATATCGTTTTACTCTTACTAATTCCACTTCTTTCGTGATGTCTTCTGAAGATGGCAGATTCGTTGCCGCTTTTGTACGCAGTTTTGAAACGAATTTCAAGAAGCTATCTTCTGGAGTTTGTCTGATCGCTATCAACTCAAGATCAGCAAGGTCTTGCAAAAGTTTGCTGGCTTTAGGGTTCAATATATCCACTTGATACGTCGTCATAGTTCAAATATAGAAAATTCAAGCCGCGTTGCAATGTCGCTTAATAAACGCACCAGCAAAGTAATTACGAGCTTACCTTTGTTGTCAGAGCAATCGGGCACCCGTTCAAAAATTCGGCTTGAGCAGGTATTTCGAGTAAAAGTCGTTGATAGCTTTGACCGCTTCGTCGGCGGTATCCACGATGCTGACCAGGTTGAGGTCGCCGGGGTTAATGTTGTGTTCCTCGTGGAGCATCGTCGTTTCCAGCCAGGCAAATAAGCCCGCCCAGAAGGATCGGCCAACCAACACAATGGGGAATCGCGCGATTTTACCCGTCTGAATTAAGGTTATGGCTTCAAACAATTCATCGAGGGTACCAAAACCGCCCGGCAACACGATGAAGCCCTGCGCATACTTGACGAACATGACTTTTCGCACGAAGAAAAAGTCAAAATTGATGCTCTTGTCATAGTCGATGTATTCGTTGGGATACTGCTCATGGGGAAGTTTGATGTTGAGGCCCACGGACTTACCCTTCTGCGCCTGCGCCCCCTTGTTGGCCGCTTCCATGATGCCCGGTCCGCCCCCGGTGATGACGCCGTAGCCATACTCGACGAGTTCGGCGGCGATTTCTTCCGCGATTTTGTAGTATTTATTATCCGCTGTTGTCCGCGCCGAACCGAAAATCGAGACACAGGGGCCAATCTTGGCAAGGCGGTCGAAGCCTTCCACAAATTCGGCCATGACTTTGAAAACGACCCACGAATCGTTGCTTTTAATTTCGTTCCAGTTGCGGTCCTGAAAGGCCTCCCTGATTTTAGCTTCATCCGCCGGAACCGCCGGGTTCATCAGCGAAACGTCGGTCAGTATATTTTCGGGTAGACCTTCCTGATTGTATTGGGGTAGCTTGGGGTTTTGATTCGTAGCCGCGCTGTCTATTCTAGGCAATCCGTTGGTAATTACTTGATTAGAATCCATACTTGCTGTACTTATTTTAAAATTCAGGACGAGTGAAAAGTAACTCACCGCCTAAATGGGAATCACTAACTTTACCACGGGTGCATTTAGCGCCGGGCGGATTTTACTAACGCCAATCCATCCAAAATTGTTACAAAAAGCATTCCTCCCTTTTCAATGTCTCTTCGCATTGCCGTTGGCGCAGACCACGCCGGGTTTTCCCTCAAAAAAGCCATTGCCGACCACTTGAGTTTGCAGGGCCACCAGGTCACTGATTTTGGAACGTATTCGACGGAATCCGCCGACTACCCCGATTTTGCGCATTTGGTCGCCTACGCCGTCGAGCGCGGTGAATCGGCGTGGGGCATCCTCGTTTGCGGCAGCGCCAACGGGGTAGCCATCACCGCCAACAAACACCAGGGAATTCGGGCCGGGCTGGCCTGGAACCCGGAAGTGGCCGCCCTCGTGCGCCAGCACAACGACGCCAATGTGCTCTGCCTGCCGTCGCGGTTTATCACTCTCGAACAAGCGTTGGAGTGCGTTGATATTTTCCTGAAAACTACCTTTGAAGGCGGGCGGCATCAACGGCGGGTCGCCAAAATCGGTTGTTAAGTTATTGGTTATTAAGCTATTGGAAATTGAACCAGTAACCCAATAACTCAATAACCAACATCAAACTCGCCGGTAAATGCCTTCCCCCACTTTCCGATACCGCCGTTGCAGGGCCGGAATGCGCTGGAAAAGTTTCGGCACCAACGCTTGCCGGTCGATGATGTACTCCGGCGGATCCTGCTCGAAGTTGCGCAGAATGTTGATGACGTTGTCGTAATTATCGAGGTGTTCGAGGTCGTAGCGGGCCAACTTCCAGTTGAGGTAGGGCGTGGCGGGAAAATTGTCGCGGTATTCGCTCAGGGCGTCGCCCAGCACGATGATGCGCTTGCCCCGAATGTCGGGGGGCAGGTTGGGGGGTTGCAACCGCAGTGCCGCCAGTTGACCAGTCACGGTGTTGCCAAAAATCGGGTACACGGTCTGGTAGCAAATCAGCAACACGCCCCCGAAAAAAAACAAAAAAATAAGTTCGGGCACCCACTGCCGCCGGAACGAGGTGAAAAAATGCACACAGAAGAAGGTCACGCAGGGCGCAAACACGATAAATTGCATGGGGGCCAGGAAGGGCATCAGCGCCACCGATAAAACGGACGTAACGGCCCAGAATACCATGATTTGTTGGGCACGCGTCTGAAAGTTGGTGTAGCGCCCGTAGTTGAGGATTCGGAAAAACCCGAGTACCGCCACCGTTAGCGGCAACACCACCGCCAGCAGCAAACTTTGAAAATCGTTGAGATTGTACTGCCTGATTTGAAAAACAGACGCCAGAAAAATCCGGCTAAATGCCTCATAATTTCCATCCAGGTAGTAAAATAACGCCGTCAGTAGGAAAGGAAACAGAAAGCCAAAGAGATTCAGGAAATGTTGCCGAAAACTCGCCCCGCTGTACAACACCAACGAAACAACGGCCCAGATAATAAATAGCCCTGCTGGTGGGTAAAATAGCCCCGCAGTACTGATGTAAAAGCCAATTTCAAAGACTTCATCGGTCGCACCCGCGCGATTCAGTTGTTTGAGCAGGGTGCCCAATGCCAGGAGTAAAAACAGTGAAGCCAGCAGGGCGGGCGAAAGCGTAAAACAGTCCACGGAGCCACTCAGCACGACCAAATAGAGCAATCCGGGAATGAAATTTCGTTCGGGAAACACGCCCCGCCGGTGCATGATTTCGTTGAAATACACGACCTGAATGGCCGAGCACAGCAGCGCCGCCACCTCATAAGCCGCCTGCGACCGCCCGAAAACCGCATCCAGGCCCGCGTACACCAATGCCGCCAGCGGGGCCGTGCTATCCCACACGTCGACGTATAGCATGAAGCCCTTGTTGAGTTGTTCCCCCAGCAACATCCATTGCAATTCGGGCACCAACAGCGGTAGCCCGGTCACGTACACCGGCAGCCGCACCAGCACGAGCAGTACCAGCAAACTGAAAACTTGAAAAACGGCGTTTGAACGGAAGAAACTTAACACGTGCGGAGGGCAAAAAGTGGGGTGGGTCGTTGGGCCTGTCAGGCGGCTTCAGTTGACAAAGTACGCCACTTTTCCCGTTAAACTTTTCAAGCCCCTCCCCAAAATCCCCGGAATTGCGGATATTTGTAGTAAAGTCGTCCAGCCTTCTTCGCTCGTCAATGTCGACGAAAGGCACGACTATTTACCGCCGCTTCCGTACTTTTTATTCGCCGGTTTCAGGTCGTGGATTTACGCAATTTTGACCTGTAAACTGCCTTTTGTGACTTAAACCATGGATTCCAAACGACAGCAAAAATTCGCCCGGCAGATTCAGAAAGACCTGGGCGAAATTTTTCAACGCGACGCCCGCAGCCATTTTGAAGGGGCATTTATTACCGTGACCGACGTGAAAGTAACCCCCGACATGGGCATTGCGCGGGTTTACCTGAGCTTTCTGCTGGTCAAAGACCGCGAGGGGACACTTGAGTTGATTCGGGGGAAAACGAAGACCGTCCGGCAGATTCTCGCCAACCGGATCCGCCACCAGGTGCGCGTCATTCCGGAGTTGCAGTTTTTCCTCGACGATACCGCCGAATACGCCGCCAAAATGGATGCGCTGTTTGCCGATTTAGTCATTCCCCCGGCCCCGGCTGAGGAGGAGTGAGTGCTTGGTGCTTAGTGCATCGTCGCAGTGCAGAGTTTCACTTTACAACCAAGCACCGCGCACGATGCACCGGGCACTAAGTACCAAATTCAAAATTATGTTCCTCGCCATCCGCATTGCCCGACGGTATTTTTTCTCGAAAAAAAAGAAAACGTTTATCAGCCTGATCGCCAACATTTCGATGTTGGGCGTGGGCGTGGGCGCGATGGCGCTGGTGATTGTGTTGTCGGTGTTCAACGGCCTGGAAGATTTCAACCGACAGTTGTTTCGGACTTTCGATGCCGATCTGAAAATTAGTCCACGGCAGGGGAAAACGTTCAGTCTCAACGGCGAGGTTTTTCAGCAAGTCCGGCGGGTTCCGGGGGTGCTGACCGTGGCGCAGGTTTTGGAAGAAAATGCCCTGTTGCAGTACCGGGGCCGCCGCGACGTGGTGACGATCCGGGGCGTTGACGATAATTTTGCTACCCGCCCGCAAATGGATACGGCGCTCGTGGAGGGTTCGCTCACCTTGCAGGCGGGAACCGAACCGTTTGCCGTGCTGGGTTACGGCGTCGCCCAGAGCCTGGGCGTAATTGTGGAGGATGACCTCGCGCCGCTCGAAGTCTGGTATCCGCGCCGCGATGCCAACCTGACCCTGCCCACCGACGATGCCTTCGTCCGCGAAGCGATCCGGCCGGGGGGCGTTTTCAGTATCGAGCAGCAGTACGACGACAATTACGTAATTGTGCCGCTGTCGTTTGCCCAACGGTTGTTTGAAGCGGGCAACCGCCGCACTGCGCTCGACGTTCGCCTGAAACCAGAAGCTGACCCGCAAACGGTGAAAGCAGATTTGATGGCAATTATGGGTACAAACTTTCAGGTTCAAACGCCCGATGAGCAGCACATTACGTTATTGCGGGCCATTCAGATCGAGAAGTTCATCGTGTTTGTCACCCTGACGTTGATTATTGCGATGGCCTCGGTCAACATCTATTTTTCGTTGAGTATGCTCGCCCTCGACAAACAGGACGACGTCCGGGTGCTCTACGCCATGGGCGGAACCCCCGCGCTGGTGCGGGCGATTTTTCTGACGGAGGGCGCGCTGGTGGCGTTTACCGGGGCCATCGTTGGTTTGGCGCTGGGCGTACTGGTTTGCTGGTTACAACAAGAATTTGGTCTGGTTAAAATGGGCCTGGTTACCTCGCTGGTCGATGCCTACCCGGTCAAAATGCAAGCCGCCGATTTTGTGTTGACGGGTCTGGCCCTGATTGGCATTACGTTGCTGGCCTCGTACGGCCCGGCGGTGCAGGCCGCCCGGCGGGGTATCGATCGCAGAAACTGATTGGTTATGAAATTTGCCGGTCCGGTATCTTTAAATGAGATAAGATTTCGTTTATCGAAACGTGTGGCCTTTTCCCACTATGAAAAACACCTACTGCTTGTTCCATAAAATTCTGGTGTTGAGCTTGCTGGTACTAACTACCCGCGTACAGGCTCAGGTATCGCCAACGTCTCCGCCCCCGCAGCCCAATATTCCGGTGTTGGTCGATTCCGCCGAACGCGCGAAATCGCTACGCCCGATTATCGAAGAAGTGGCCCCCGCTCCGGCACCCGTCAACCCCTCGGCGGCTTCCCGAAAGGTGCCCGTCTGGGCCGCTAAAAAAGCCCGGTACAACGCCGCCCGGCCCCGCCTCCACGATCTATTGCACACCCGTCTGGACTTGCGGCCCGACTGGCAAAAACAGCATCTGCACGGTACGGCTACGCTGACGTTGCGCCCCCATTTTTATCCGCAAAACACCCTTGAACTGGATGCCAAAGGAATGACGATTCAGTCTGTGATGCGCCTGGACACGCTACCCGCCGCCGCCGAATTACGCGCCCGACTCCAGGTCCGCGATTCCCTCCTGGCCCGTTTGCAGACCGATACGACCGGCCTGTTACGCCGCGATTCAGTGCTGGCGGCTACGTTGCTGGCCCGGAGCCGGAGCCGGCGGGATACGCTGCTCACACCGGACGGCATCATCGTGGCCACTGATTCGCTGACGTTTCGATACAATGCCAAAACCCTGACGGTTGAACTGGGCAAATCCTTTACCCGCCAGCAACGCTACACCCTGCGCATCGGGTACGTGGCGAAGCCCAATGATCTGCCGGTTGGCGGCAGTGAAGCCATCAAAAGCGACCGGGGTTTGTATTTCATCAACCCGCTCGGGGCCGATACCACCAAGCCGCGCCAACTCTGGACTCAGGGCGAAACCGAAGCCAACTCGGTCTGGTTTCCAACCCTCGACGCGCCCAACGTCAAGATGACGCAGGACATCTTTCTGACCGTTGAAGCCCGATTGAAGACCCTTTCAAACGGTACGTTGATCGACTCCGTTTTCAACCCCGACAGCAGCCGCACCGACCACTGGCGACAGACGCAACCCCACGCCCCGTACCTGACGATGATCGCCGTGGGCAACTACGCCATCATCACCGATTCCACGGTCAATAAAGTGCCCATCAGTTACTACGTTGAACCCGCGTACGCGCCCTACGCGAAGGCGATTTTTGGCCGGACGCCGGAAATGATGCGGTTTTTTAACGAGAAATTCGGCCTTGATTATCCCTGGGACAAGTACGCGCAGATCGTGGTGCGCGATTACGTGAGCGGGGCGATGGAAAACACGACGGCGACCGTTCACGGGGAATCGGTGCAAAAAACGCCCAAACAACTCGTGGATGGGAACGCCGACGGCACCATCGCCCACGAACTTTCGCACCACTGGTTTGGCGATTACGTCACGGGTGAATCCTGGGCAAATTTACCCCTCAACGAGTCGTTTGCTACCTACGCCGAGTACCTCTGGGCCGAACACAAGCACGGCAAAGACGCCGCCGACTACGAAGCCCAGTCCCAACTCAACGAATATTTGGCCGAAAGTGAACAAAAGCAGGAACCGCTGGTGCGCTTCAACTACTCCGACCAGGAGCAAATGTTTGATGCGCACTCCTACCAAAAAGGTGCCCGGGTGTTGCATCAGTTGCGTAAACTCACGGGTGACGACGCATTTTTCGCCGCCCTCAACCTCTACCTGAAACGTCACGCCTTCGGTACCGCCGAGATTCACGACCTGCGTCTGGCGGTTGAAGAAATTACTGGTCAGGACTGGAATTGGTTTTTCAACCAGTGGTTTTTTCAACCGGGCCATCCCGAAATTAGGGTGGAGCAGAATTTCGACGTGGGCCGGTTTACGGTCACCCTCACGCAGACTCAGGATACGCTCTACACGCCCATTTTCCGGCTACCCACCACCCTCGACGTGTGGGTTTTGGGCAAACGCACTACCTACGACATCACGCTCGACAAGCCCCGTCAGGTACTCGAATTTCCGCTCTCGCGCCGGCCGGACCTGGTGGTGCTCGACGCCGAACGCGTGATCCCGGGGACCATCGAACACACCAAACCCTTGAAAGACTGGGTGTTTCAGTACCGGAACGCTGAGCATTACGCCTCGCGCTACGAGGCCATAACCCGCCTGGAAAACAACATGACCGACTCAGTGGCCCGCTCGATCATGATGCTGGCGCTGACCGATAAATTCTGGAAAATCCGGCAGGTTGCGGCGGGTAATCTGACCGACTACGACGGGCCACAGTTTGTGGAAATTGAGTTGATGTTGCAAAAACTCATTAAATCCGACCCTGCGCCCATGGTGCGCTCGGAAGCATTGATTGCCCTTTCCTCGTTCAACGACGACGAAAACGTGCCCCTCTACCGCCAGGCTTTACAGGATACCTCCGATTTGGTGGCCTCTCAGGCACTCGAAGCCTACCTGATCACGAGGCCCGAAGACGCGGGCAGCATCGCGATCCGGTTCGAAAATTCCGACAATCCGGAGGTCGTCGTGGCGGTGGGCAACTACCTCGCCAATCAGGGCGAAGCCGCCCGCTACGACTGGTTTCAAAAGCAGGTGGAGCGGCTGAATGCGAGCGGCGTTTATCAGTTTTTACCCGTGTTTGGCAAGTACCTCGTCAAGTCGACCGACGTGGTGAAGCGGCGCAGTATTCCTGTTCTGGAGCGCATTGCCCGCAACAACCCGACGTATTTTGTGCGATTGGCCGCCTACCAGGTCTTGGGTCTGCTCACCGACGTGGAAAGCGTCAAGGGCCTCCGCCGCGACATCAAAGCCAACGAAAAAGACCCCAAGCTGGCGGATCTGTACAAGCAGATGATTGAGTTTTGAAGCTACTCAAAGGTTTGTTCATTGTCGTCGTAAAGGATCACACCCAGGATAGCGAATCGCAACACCGCAGCCGCATCCTGGCTGGCCAATTTGGGGCGAGGGCTTAACCTGCCAACGCACAAATGGGCTTCTACACTTTTTTCGCTGAAATCGATTTTAGTTTGAAACCACTGGATGGTTTCCAGAAGCTGTTCTTTAGCCCGTTGACGATGTTTAGCGCGTTGTTGAGGGCGATTCGTTTCTTTAATTTCTACAAAGCAAAAAGTTACCTCATCGAAAAGGGCAAAGTCGCAACGTTGCGGGTCTGAACTTGAAGCGAGACAATGGTCTATTGCGAGAAAATGGATTTGCTTAGCAGAGGGATTCAGAACCTTGAAATGGGCGGTTTCATCTGGGCTTGTTGAGACAAAGCATTTTTTGTTTCCCAGCGGATCAATCACGCCAAAACAGGTATCATTATGCGTCTCCAGGCACGGAAAGGCTACAGGAAAAGCCTCCTCAATTAACCTCTTCATTTACTTTAGATTTGCTACGATAAATCTTCATCAACAAATCGAGATCGCCTGCATTATCTTCCGAAACTCCATCCAATTCATTGTCGCTAATTAACATCGTTTCAGGGTCAGTAATCGAGCGAACCGTTCCATCGGCTACGTAGTACGCCGCGAATTCTTCAGGGTTCAGCCAGCTTTCTCTGGGCACGATGGCAGCAATATCGGCTTCGCGTTCGGGGTGTTTCTGCCAGACGCTATAAGCCAAAAGTAGCATATTTAGTGAAGTGAGCACGTAGGGGCTGTGCGTGGTCATCAGCAACTTATTTTGATTTTGTGTGCAGCGGTCAGCAAGGTAATAGATAAGACGTTTTTGGGTTGTAGGATAAAGATTCAACTCAGGTTCTTCAATAGTGAATAAAGTGGCCTGCTGAGTTTTATACCGAACTAATTCGCTCTCTACTACCATTTGTAAAGGGATTAATGCTTGGTGACCACTTGAAGTCGCTGATAAACTAATTTCCTGACCATTTTCCAATCTTATCATTGATTTTCGTTCAGTGCCACGAAAGTATTGCACATTCAGTAAAGTATCAAATTGCGGGAAAATCTCTGTAGCGAATTCAAATCTTGAACCAAAAACGGTTAGAGTTTTTGGTAAAAAAATTCTGCTCGACATGAGGCCGTAAAGAGAATTTGATATACTCGAAATAAAAACTCTTTCAGCGGGAATATACAAATCTTCCCGAGCAGTAAATTTTTCAGAATTTTCAGAATTTTCAATTACGTCAATACCGAAAGAAATGTCGTATGAAAATTGTGTGGCTCCAGTTAAAAAATTCAGTATTGTTTCTTCTTTTAAATAGTCTAACAAGCCATAATCATGAAATTCTATTCCAATGCTGGGGCGATTATTAGGGGACTGTTTACTGATTTGATCGTACTCATTATTAACAAACACTGCCACCAACTTCGCCAGCGTACTCTTCCCGCTCCCCTGCGGCCCGATCAGCACGGTAGTTTTCTTCAACTCCAACTCGGCATCCCGAATTGGGCCAAAATTTTTGACGATGAGTTTCTCGTTCATGGCCTTCTGCGTTTTGGGCAAAGCTAATGGCTACTGATTTTAAATCACAAACTCCACTTCCTTTATCCCAAAATACCGCAGGCCCCCGGTCGTTTCCAGCGCCAGGCAGCCCGTTTCGTCGACGCCGAGGAGTTGCGCGTTGAAAAGCCGTCCGTTGCTACGGTACGGATGCCATTCCTGGTACCGAAACAGCCGGGCCAGGTAGCGGGCCTTTTGCGCTTGTTGGCCCCCCTGCCGCAGCCGCAGGTACTCGGCTTCGAGGCATTCGAGCAGCCGGGCCAGGAGCCGCTCAAGGTCATAACTGAACGGCTGACCCGTGATCCGGCGCAAGGACGTGGCCTGGGGCACCGGGAAAATTAATTGGTTGATATTCAACCCAATACCCACAATCGCCGTGCTGACCTGGTAGCCTTGCAGGGTATTTTCAATCAGTAATCCGCCCAATTTCTGATTGCCTTCGGCAGGGTGCAAGTGGTAAAGATCATTGGGCCATTTGATGCGCAACTGATTTTCGTCGAGGTGTTCGCCCAGTGCTTCGTACACCCCCAGGGCTATGGCAATACTCAGGTCGAACTGGGCCGATGCCTGTAGAAACGTGGGCTTTAGGAGTAACGAAAACGTTAGGTTTTGTCCGGGTTCCGCTTCCCAACGATTGCCCCGTTGCCCGCGTCCGGCGGTCTGCTGGTCGGTCACGACAACCGTGCCCTCAAGGGTTGAATCGCCTCCGGTTTCAGGAATCATTTTCACCAATTCATCGTTGGTCGAATGACAACTTGGCAGGAAAATGATTTTTTTGCCAATAAATAAGGTGCTGGGCTTAAAATTGTACGGCACTATTTAGTAGTTTTAAACAGAAAAAATTTTCGGGGAAGACCGACGTACTGGCATCTGGCTCTTCAACGCCCCGAAATACGATCAGACCCTTAACACATCCGAATGGTTAGAATTAAGCAACACGATATATCCTCTGAGCAACTTTGCCAACTTATCGTCAACGGGATGCTCGAAAAAAAAGCCCTCGACGTCGTGGTAATGGATTTGAGGAACGTAAAAAACGCGATTACCGACTTCTTTGTGCTTTGCTCAGGAAACTCCGATACCCAACTTGACGCTATCGCCGACTCGGTCGATGAGCAGGTTTACAAAACCACCCAGCAACATCCCTGGCACCGCGAGGGCAAAGAAGCCCGCGAGTGGATTTTGATCGACTACGTGGATGTTGTGGCGCACGTTTTCAAAAAAGATCGCCGCGATTACTACAAACTTGAGGATTTATGGGGCGACGCCGAAATTACCCGTCCCGAAGAAACTGCCGTAGCTTGACGGTAAAACGTAATCTTTCAATCCTCCTTTTTCTACCCAAAACATCTGATCGGACCTATTCGTTAAGTAGAAGGTGTTCCGTCCAGACCCAATGAACTTTAGACTATCATGGCAGAAGATACGCAAAAAAACCGCAATAATTTACCCAAAATCCCCCAGCGGCCCGGTTTTCAGGGCTGGTTGATCGTGAGCCTCATCATGGCCGTTCTGCTGATTATGTTTTTTGGTCAGCGGAGCAACGTTCGTGATATCCGGCAAAAGCAGTTTGTCGAGATGGTCAAAAGCCGTGAAGTGGAAAAGGTCGCTCTGGTCAACGACCGCACGGTGGAGATTACCCTCACCAACGAAGCCCTACGCAGTGAAAAGTACAAAAATCTGTTTGAGGAGCGCTCGTACTTATCGACTTCCCAGGGACCACACTTTAGTTTCCCGGTGATCTCGCCGGCCTCGTTCAAAGACGATGTCGACAAACTCAACGCCCAACTGGCCGAAGCGGATCGGATCGAAATCCAGCCCGAGAATAAAACGGGTTTCTACGAATTTTTCACCGGCTGGGGATTCCTCATTCTGATCGTGCTCACCATGTATTTCATGATGAGCCGCATGGCGGGTGGGGGCGGACCCGGTGGGCAGATTTTCAACATTGGCAAGTCCCGGGCGGCCCTTTTTGATGCCGACAGCAAAGTAAAAATTACCTTCAACGACGTAGCCGGGCTGGACGAGGCGAAGGAGGAAATCAAGGAAATCGTTGAATTCCTCAAGACTCCCAAGAAATTCACCGACCTGGGTGGTAAAATTCCTAAAGGTGCTCTGCTGGTTGGCCCTCCGGGTACGGGTAAAACCTTGCTGGCCAAGGCTGTAGCGGGCGAAGCCAACGTACCTTTCTTCTCGCTGTCGGGTTCCGACTTCGTTGAAATGTTCGTCGGGGTGGGTGCGGCCCGGGTTCGTGACTTGTTTAAGCAAGCCAAAGAGAAAGCCCCCTGCATCATTTTTATCGATGAAATCGACGCCGTGGGCCGTTCGCGGGGTCGCGGGTCGATGCCCGGTGCCAACGACGAACGCGAAAATACGCTCAACTCGCTGCTCGTCGAAATGGACGGTTTTGCGACCGATTCGGGGATTATCATTCTGGCGGCCACCAACCGTCCCGACGTACTGGATCCCGCCCTGATGCGTCCGGGTCGTTTTGACCGTCAAATTTCCATCGACAAACCCGATTTGATCGGCCGGGAAGCGATTTTCAAAGTACACTTGAAGCCGGTTAAAATAGCCCCTGACGTGAACCCGAAAGAACTGGCCGCGCAAACGCCGGGATTTGCCGGAGCCGAAATTGCTAACGTTTGTAACGAAGCGGCTCTGATTGCCGCCCGCCGCAACAAAAAGGCCGTGGATATGCACGACTTTCAGGAGGCAATGGACCGGGTGATTGGTGGTTTGGAGAAGAAAAATAAACTGATTTCGCCGGAAGAAAAGAAAATAGTTGCTTTCCACGAAGCTGGTCACGCCATCACGGGTTGGTTTTTTGAACACGCCAATCCGCTCGTCAAAGTGACGATTGTCCCGCGTGGCATTGCGGCGCTGGGTTACGCGCAGTACCTGCCGAAAGAGCAGTTTCTGTACCGTACCGAGCAATTGATCGATGAAATGTGCGTGACGTTGGGTGGCCGGGCGGCTGAAGACATCGTGTTTGATAAAATCTCGACCGGGGCCTCCAATGACCTGGAGCGCGTCACCAAACTGGCCTACAGCATGGTGACGGTGTACGGGATGAATGAAAAAATCGGCAACATTTCATTCTACGATTCCAAGCAACCGGAGTATTCGTTCAACAAACCGTACTCCGAAGAAACGGCCCGCGAAATCGATGAGGAAGTGCGCAAACTGGTCAACAGCGCCTACCAACGCACCCGGCAGATGCTCCTCGACAAGCGCGAGAAACTGGAAATCATCGCCCAGGAATTGCTGAAGAAAGAAATTCTGTTTCAAAACGACCTCGAACGCCTCATTGGGAAACGGCCCTTCGATACGCCGACGACGTACCAGGCGTTTACCAACGGGCAGGACAAACCCGAAAGTTACCCCGAACCCACCCCCGACCCGAACGAGGCCGAACCGGTGACGACGGAGAAGGTATCGTAGTTGGTTCTGCCAAAAAAAGCTGCCCCTCCCGAGTACTCGGGTGGGGCAGCTTTTTTTATGCCCCTACTCCTTAGGCAAATCCTGTTTTTTAGTTGAACGAATGTAAAAATTGGAATGGTATTTGATTCTTTCTATGAAACAATTTCCCCTAATGTTTTTACACGGCCCGGAGTTTATGGCATCGAAACTGTTTAGGATTTTGAAGAAGTATCTGAAGTAGTCCGACATTCTGCCGGACTACTTCAGGACGATGGTCAGACGGCCACCGTGGAACAAAACGTCTGACCTGAAATCCCAGCCAAGAGGAGTAGTTGGTTTGGGCCAGACCGTCCTTACCGGGAAATCCTAAACAGCCTCATCATTTAGCTAACTGCTTTCAACTGGTTGGGGTGAAACTGGATCATTACTTTTCTCGAAACTAATTATCCGCTTCATTGAAAACTACTTATGCTCAGAATTTTACGGTCTTTGCTCGTTGTTGGCGTTTTAACACTAACGGGGTCAGCGGTTTTCTCGACCGGTACTCCTGCGCGAAGCACTTCAGCATCAACGGCCCGTTCACCGCGACCCGTTCAGAAAGAGGCAATGCAGGCAGTAGAGCCAGGTGATCGGCGCATTTTCGATCAAAAAACTGCTTTAGACTATTGCCAGCCTGCCTACTTCGAGGGCTGCGCATCGGCGATGGGACTCAATACCTTCGCCATCGAGGGGACTTCATTGAATAATTCTGGTTCGGGCTGCTCGTCCAACGGGTTTGCCAACTACACGACTCAGGGCAACAACCTCACCGCTACTTTGGCCGGTGGTCAGACCTATACGTTTCAGGCCCGGTCGATTCACGCCGACAACGGTAGCGCCTACAACGACCAGCAGCACCTGAGTATCTGGATTGACGTCAATCACGACGGCAACTTCACGCCCGACGAACGCGTGTATTCGAGTACCAACAGCGGCTCCAGCATGAGCGCCGTGCTGCGGGCGCAGTTTGTGATTCCGGCCAATGCCCAAACCGGTCCGACCCGGATGCGCGTCCGAACCCGGGATCTTTTTGAAGAAAAAGACGATCCTTGCTGGCAATATTTTTACGGCGAAACCGAGGACTACACCGTCAATATCAACGGCAATGCAACGCCCCCGCCACCCACCGGGATTTGTCTGGATCTGAGGATTTTGCTCGAAGGACCTTTCCAGGAAGGCAGCAACACCATGCAGACGATGCTTAACGATCGGGGCTTGTTGCCCGGGCAAACACCAAAAGGCCAGTTTGGGGTAGCCACGCCACCCGGACAACCCTACAACACGGCCCCCTGGAATTACAACGGGCCGGAAAGTACAAGAAATTATGACGCCGACGTGGTCGACTGGGTTCTGGTTTCCCTCCGCACCGATGGGGGCAACGTGGGTAGCGTGGTGTATCGCAGTGCGGGATTACTCCGCAGCGACGGGCGGATCACCATGCCGGGCAACTGCCCAACTCTGGCCACGGACAAAGCCTATCACATCGTCGTTGAACACCGAAATCACCTGGGTGTCATGTCGGCGGCGGGCGTTCGGATCGACAACGGTAAACTAACCTACGATTTCACGTCACGGCAATCGTTTGCCACCACCGATCCGCCCAGTTCCGGGCAACTGCAACTTGGTTCAAGGTTCGTGCTTTTCTCTGCGGACGGGCAGAAAGACCCTTCCGTGCAAAATTTCGACATCAATTTTAATGACGCAGACGTGTTGAAAACCGAGAGCGGCCTGTTTGATCGCTACCTGCGTGGCGATTATAATCTCGACGCCGACGTCAACTTCAATGACCAGATTTTCTGGAAACGAAATAGCGGCCGCTACTCCACGGTCGCGCACTAAATCGGGCGGTTCGGGAAAATTGGCACGTTATGTGTGGTTGGTGTGTCGATCACGGTTCCCCTATCAATTATGGTACTCTCTCTACGTATCAATCCAGTATTTTCCTTCGGCGTTTTATGGTGCCTGCTGCTGGCTGGCCTCCCGGCGTTGGCCCAAAATGGACGCTTCAACGTACGCTTTGTGCAAAAATCCATCAACTGTACGGATAAAAAATTACAGGTCCAGGTGCAGGTAAAAGCGCACTCAACCGGTGAAACCTTTCGGATGGGAAACGCCAATTTTCGTTTTGATTACGACCCGAGACAAATAAAAAATCCGGTTTTAAAAACGGAGGATGCCTTCTCGAATAGCGATCCGGCCAAGGATACCAACTACGATGCTCAAACTTTAGGGAAGCAGGAAGGGACCACACTCGCAACGGCTTCGTTAAATATTTTTTACTCGGGAAGCGGCAAAGACGCCCGCCTGGTCGGGACCGATTGGCTCTCGATTGCCAGCCTTGAGTTTGATATTGTTGCAGCAAATAGCTGCATTGCCCTCATCTGGCACACGGACCAAATGTTTCCGGTCACGGGCCTGAGTCAGGTACTAATTAGTTCGACCAATCCCTTCACTTATTCAACGAAGTCGGTTGCCGCAGGAGGGATTTTTGGAAACCAATGCATTTTAGTTGCTCCCAATGCTACCCTGACGGGCGGCGGCAGCATCAGTTTAGGCCAGAGTGCGACGCTCAGCGTGGCCTTCACCGGCAACGGGCCGTTCAGCTTCAGTCTCTCCGACGGCACTAACGTCAGCAATACGTCGGATAATCCTAAAACGATTTCGCTCAGTCCCGGCCAGACGACGACTTACTCCCTGAGTAGCGTCAGCAACGCCTGCGGCAACGGCACGGCCAGCGGCACGGCCACCATCACCCTGGCGGGCACTACCCCCAGTGAGCCAACCCCGCCACCCCCACCAACCAGTCCCCCGCCCCCGCCACCCTCGGCCCTGAGCATCAGCATTGCCGATTTCGATCCCGGCCTGCTCTGCGCGGGCGACAGCGTCACGGTGGCTTTCAGTCCCACGGGCAACTTCGGGGCGGGCAACGTGTTTTCCCTGCAACTCTCCGACGCCAGCGGCACCAATTTTACCGGCCTGTCCGGCATCCGCCGACTCGGCCCGACCAAAGTGCGCGTAGCCATTCCCCCCGCC
>JAJAZB010000455.1 GCA_026785975.1 Cytophagaceae bacterium
GACGAGGGCCGAACCGGGCGGAAATGGATAGCCGAGTATCTTCAGAAACTGCACAAAGTCTTTCCCCATCCGCTGTTCATCCACACGGCTTCCGCAGCCCGCCGGGGTCAGTTTCAGAAACCCGAACCGATTCATAACCCGGTTGTGGTGGTCAACTCCATCGTGGGAAAACCGTCTAATTTATATCATCAACTGCGGCTCATGCTGCATACTACGCCTGCGGCCAGCCGATTTCTACGCCTGCAACGGCTTAAACGCCTGTTTGAAAAGGATCTTCGCCACTACACCATCCACGTGGAAGACCAAGCGACGGTGAACGAAATAAAATTACCCGGCTGGTATGATTTCTTCCCCGGCCTTGACGGCCTGGCCCTGCTCGGCTTCAGCTACCTGTACGCGTATGATCCGAAGCTGGTGCCGTTTAAGGTACGGAAAGCGATAGCCGGATGAGAACCGTCGTACCTTCGCCCGGCGCGGAAATGACCTCCCAGCGTCCACTGATTACGTCCAGCCGGGTTTGAATGTTGCGCAGCCCTACGCCGGGGGCTTCCCGGTCAACGAGCATTCCAATGCCATTGTCGGTAACTTTGAGGAGAAGTTGCTGGTCTTCCCGGCCCAGCCAAAGCTGGGCTTCCGTGGCTTGGGCGTGCTTCATGATATTGGTGACCAGTTCGAGCGCTACGCTGTATAATTCCAATTGCTGGCGGGTATCGAGGTAGGCATTGATGCCCTCCTCCGTTTCTACCGACAGGCGTAACCGTTTGGATTTATTGATCGGTACGGCCAGTTCGTGAAGGGCGGTTTCCAACCCTTCTTTTTCCAGAATGGCGGGCATCAAGTGGTGCGACAGCAGCCGGACTTCGCCGTAGGCCCGGTTGATCATGCCGTATAAGTCGTTGTAAATCTGGCGTTCAATCTCGTTCAACCCTTCTACTTGGAGCGATTCTACCCGCCAGCGGATTGCCATGAGCGTACCGCCAAGATTGTCGTGTAGTTCGGACGCGACGCGCTTGCGCTCAAGGGTTTGTCCTTTAAAAAGGGCTTCCCCAATTTCCTGGTTTTTGCGTACTAATTCCTCATTGGCCTGTTGAAGTTCAGCGGTGCGTTCGTCAACACGGCGTTCGAGGGAATTATTCAGTTCCACAATTTTGTCCCGTTGGCGTTCAATTTCTTTTCGCCGTCGCAACAGCAGACGATTCGCGCCAAAAAGAGTGCCCCCGAATACGATCAACAACGCGATGCCTCCCCACAACAAGCGATTGGACTGCTCTTTGACTTCCATCCGTTCATTCAGTTTTTCATTTTCATAACCCACCTTGATGCCGTCCAACCGCTGCTGTTGAGTTTGAGAGAGAATGCTGTCGCGGTAAACCCGGTACTGGCGTTCGTGGGTAAGGGCCTCGCGCCAGTTCCCATTGGCCGCCTGCGCTTCCGACAAAGCCTGGCTGACGAGCGAAAGCGTGTAAAATCCTTTAATGCGTGGCGCGATTTGTTCGGCCCTTCGGCTGTAACTCAGGGCCGTGGTGGGGTTCCCCAGTTTGAACTGCAACATCGCAAACCGGGCATACGTCATGGCGCTATCCTGGTCGGGAAGGTATTTCCCGTAGCGGAACACTTCTTCATACGTTTTGCGGGAGGTTTCTAACCGATTGAGTAACTGATAAATGTCGGCCACGTTGATCCAGAAAAAGCATTGAAGAGTTGAGTCAACGGGCTGGTTTTCGTCGATACACCGCTGGTAGAAGTGCAGCGCTTGGATGTAGTTTTTGGCCCGGTAATGCGCATTGCCGATGTCGTTGACGCTCAAAAAATACTGGCGGCGGTTGCCGCTTTTGCGGGCCAGCCGAACGGCCTTGTTAAGCGCAGCAAGGCTCCGGGGTAGATCCCCCGCCTGGCTGTAGGCCACCCCCAGAAATCGGTAACAGTCGCCCTGGTAATGCAGATCCCCAGTTTTCTCGGCCAAATGAAGACCCTTGTGATAATAATAGGTTGCTTCCATGTGCGAACCTTTGCTTCGATAATGCCGCCCCATCCCTCGGTACGCTTCCAGCCGCCCTGGTGCCCAATTCAGTTTCTCAGCCAATTTTATAGCCTGTTCCCAATGATTGCTGGCCGCCTGCCAGTCCTTCGTTTGCCCCGCCAGGCGGCACAGCAGCCGAACCCGGCTCGT
Organism: Cytophagaceae bacterium; assembly: GCA_026785975.1. GTDB lineage: Bacteria > Bacteroidota > Bacteroidia > Cytophagales > Spirosomataceae > JAJAZB01. Next base: position 2,171 of record JAJAZB010000455.1, read on the forward strand.
GTCGCGGGCGAAGCCGGGGCGGCGTTGCTCCAGGCGAGCCAGTTGCTGCCGCAGGCTGTCGGTTGGCAACTGAGCTTGCAGGGACGGCGCGAGTAGGAGGAGAAAGAGCAGTAAACGTAGTGGCATAGAAAAGTTAGGTGCGTATCGGTTCACGAAAATACGCATTGCGCCACACACTCGGTGACCGTACCAGGCAGATTTTCAGGACTATTCCTGAAGCCAGGACCCGTCTGTGAACCAGGGAAATTTAAAATATTAGAATCGGGCAAAATGCGAACGTGACCACTTACACGCTGCCCTCTCCTAAAATAGCTCCCGCTCCCCATCAATTTCTTCCCCAACACTCACGAACTTGCCGCCCCAAAACCAAGTTTAAATGCCAACTTCCTCCAACTCCATTCGCGTCCTCGTTGTGGGCTGCGGCAACATGGGTGCCTCCCACGCCCTGGCGTACCAACTGCTCGATGGCTTCGGGATTTGTGGCATCGTGTCCACGGGCCAAAGTAAAGAGGTACTCAACGAGCGCCTCGGCGGCGGGTACGCCCTCTTCAGCGATTACGCCACGGCCCTGCACGAAACCCAACCCGATGCCGTCTGCATTTCCACCTACCCCGACACGCACGAGGCATTTGCCATCCAGGCGCTGGAGCAGGGCTGCCACGTGTTCATCGAAAAACCGCTCGCCGATACTGTCGAGGGCGCGGAGCGGGTGGTGGTGGCGGCAGCCAAAGCGAGCAAGAAAGTCGTGGTGGGGTACATTCTGCGGCATCACCCGTCCTGGGCGAAGTTTGTGGAACTGGCGCAGGAACTGGGCAAACCGCTCGTGATGCGGATGAACCTCAACCAGCAAAGCCACGGCCCAATGTGGACCGTTCACCGAAACCTGATGAAATCGCTCAGCCCGATTGTGGATTGCGGCGTGCATTACATCGACGTGATGTGCCAGATGACCCGCTCGAAACCCATCCAGGTCAATGCCATTGGCGCCCGGCTGACGGAGGATATTCCCGCCGATAATTACAACTACGGGCAGTTGCAAATCCGGTTTGAAGACGGCTCCGTGGGTTGGTACGAAGCGGGTTGGGGGCCGATGATGAGCGAAACGGCGTTTTTTGTGAAAGACGTCATCGGACCGAAGGGTTGCGTATCCATCGTGGCGCGGGCCGCCGGTGCCGCCGGAAAATCGGACAACATCGATTCGCACACCAAAACCGAATCCCTACGGCTACACCACGCCGGTTTGGACCAGAACGACGAGTTTGCGCAGCCCGACACCTGGATCGATATGCAGGATGAACCCGACCACCAGGAACTTTGCAACCGGGAGCAACGCTATTTTCTAAAAGCCATCCGGGAAGACCTCGACCTGACCGACCACCTCCGGGATGCCGTCAACAGCTTGCGCATCGCCTTCGCCTGCGATGAGTCGGTGCGGAGTGGAAACCCGGTTCGTTTGTAACGTTTGCCGCTGTCCGGTAGAAATTTTGCCGGACAAACACTTGATTCCTCCGGGAGAATTGCCTAAAATTGAGTGGCATAAGCCAAAGTACATTGCGCTTCTCCGTTGACCGACGCGGTTGGCCAAGTGCCAAACCGCCCGGTACGCTTTTCCGGCAACTGGCACTCGCTGCCTTGTAGTCTTTCACGAACCCAATTTTTTGCGTTGACCCTCTTTTTTTGAGTACAGAAAATAGTCGTTATGGGTATTCGCTATGGTCTACCGAATCATACTTGGTTGTACACCTCTAAACCTAAATCACGATGAAAACCACGGCATTCCTCCTCCTGATTCCAGTTCTTTTTTCTTGTGTAAACAACGAAAAGAGCGCCTCGACGATTGACGAAAAGCAAGAAATGCAGGCAATTATGCAGACGATTAACAACGAATCGGATTGCTTTTTCAAGCGGGACTACAACTGCTGGAAAGAAACTTATATGCATACCGATTATGCCTTCCAGGCCTGGAGTAATCCTGACGGTACCTTCGACGCCAAACAATCCTGGAAGGAAGTGGACGAAAAAACGGGGAAATACATCAAAGAAAACAAAGTGCTGGGCAGCGAACACCCCCGGCTGGAGCGCAAAAATATGGTTCACAAGTTCTACGGCGACAACGCGGTGTTCCTCGTTTGGGATCAGTACAACAGCAACCCAACCGGCAAAAAATACTACCACAGCAAGGAAGTGCGGGTGATGGAAAAGCAGGACGGCAAGTGGAAAATCGTGAACGTCTCCGCCTTCTGGGATTACAAAAACCTGGTGTCGAGCGATAGCCTGGCGGCGCTGTAAATCGAAGAATTTCAGGCTGTAAACCGGCCAGCGAATCATTCGCTGGCCGGTTTTTTTAAACGCAGTTTAGCCAGTAGACCGTGAACACTGGTGGCCGGGCAATCGGTGAGGTTGGCCACCTGAGCGAACGGTTTGGCGGTCGACGGGAATTGGGGTTACTTGCGCGAACCGTCACCCGACCACCTGACTCCATGCCCGCCAGGCCGCCCACAGTTTTCGTTGCCCGCCGCGAAGCTATCTTTCACTCTTTCACGCCGTCGCACTGGCTAAGCCCCACGACGTAATCCTGGTGGCGGGCAAAGGCCACGAAACTTACCAGGTATCAAGAGTATAAAAACCCACTTCGACAACCGGGAAGTGCTAAGGGAGGCGTTTGGGGGGCAATAGATTCTCACCATTTACTACTGGCGCGAGTTTGCAACTCGTGCCATGTTAGGCTGAAAGGACACGAGTCACAGACTCGCGCCAGGGGAGATTTTCAGTCTGAAGACTGGGTTTTATGCCCCGTTCCAAGTCACCTACGCACAAATCTTGGCTTCAGACCTGGAACAACCTGGGGAGCAGCGCGGACGACTATTTCAAACGCCAACGACGCCCAGAGGGCTTAAAAATAAACGTAGCTCGCAGGATGCGAGCTACTGCGAGGGAGACCTAATTTACTTTCCGCGTGCGGTTGGCTCAGGAATATGCGCACCATCAGGGATAGAGTTGAGTATTACTGGTTCAACTACTGAAGCGTAATTCTTGAAACGGTATAACCCTAAAACTTTAAAACTAATCCAGCGTTTAATTCCATTACTAATCAAATATGTGGCGTTTGAACCTTTTGGTTTTGCAAGCATAGCCCCCTCGGTAAGCGGCTGCCCTAAATCTATTGATTCTATATCAATAAGTGAGAGAACCTCACTGTCCCGGAAAAGGAGTTGGTGAGTAGGCCAAGTCGGGATAAGCCTTCTTTGTCCATCGATGATGAGAAAAATCCCAGCATTTCCCGGGTGCTTAACGCGTATACCATTCAAATCAGGTCGTGGCTGGCTCAAGGGCTTCATGGGTTTACTAATTTTCAAGACACTTTGCTGGTAATACTCAGTGTTGTTGTGCTTGAAGAAAAACTCATGACGAGGTACATTCAGGCTAATCCAACCAATCAGTGAAACAATGCTAATATGATTTAACCTCATTTTGTTCGACAATTTTGGTTCTTGGAGACCGTTTAAAAATGCCAAAAGCCCTTCCCTGTACGCGGGAGCGCGTACAGGGGAGGGCTTTTGGCATTTTTATTTTAAAACCAGTTACTTACCAAATGGTTCGGGATTATTTTTTGAACTAAAATAGCTTTGACAACTTTTTAAAAGTTGTCAAAGCTAAACGAACTCCCTTCTGAGTAACCACTATCC
>JAJAZB010000456.1 GCA_026785975.1 Cytophagaceae bacterium
CCACCCCCCCCCCCCCCTTTTTTGGGGTGTTCCCCTATTCGGGGGGGCCCCCCACCCCGGACGGCCCCCCCCCCACCCACCAAATCGTTTTTTTGCGGGGGGGGTCCCCCCCTATCCGGTAACTCAGCACCGGAATCAGCCCCGTGGGTAGGCGGTTTTTCTTCCAACTCAGCCGGATGTCCGTGCGGAAGTAGGCCGGGAGTTGTTTGGTAAACAATTGCTCTTCCACGTACACCGTCTCCCGCTGAACGCGCGATGCAGCTACGTCGATGGGCGAATCGCGGTACCCCCCGTAGTACGTCAGTTTGATGTTCAAACCCAGTGTACTTTTCCGAAAAAGGCCCCGCTCGCCCCGAACGAATTCTTTGCCGAGCAGGAAACTGCTGGCATAACGGCCGTTGTAACGCGTATTGCGCCAAATCCGGTCGGAACCTTGGCACTGCGAATCGTACAGCGACGATGACCACAGGAAATACAGGTTGTTGTGCATGAATTGTTCAACGGTAAGTTCCAGGCCATAGTTGCGGCCCAGGCCTCAGTTGGTCAAACGCCGGGTGGTCAGTCCGTCGTAACGGTTGATGAGCGCAAAGCCACCGTGTTGGTCCGCGCTCACCGGAATGTTGAACAGCGATTGGTAGTAGGCTTCCGTTTTGATGCGCAGATGGTCGTTGAGCAACCCGTCGTAGCCCGCCACAACGTGATGCGAACGGGTAAATTTCAAAGCCCGGTTCGGCAGGGCATTGGCGGGGGGGCAAAAGCCCAGCGCAACGACCCACGCGGCTCGATGGCGTCGGTACCGTTGAGTAGCAACCGCAAGTAATGCAGCCCGGCATTGAACGTCAGTTGCTCGCTGAGGCGCAAATTCCCCTGAGCAAAGGCTTGCAGGCTGTGGGTGTAGTCGTTGGTTTGAATCGTGGTTTGGAGTTGATTCAAGTCGGGCTGGTATTCTTTTCGGAGTAAATCGTACCGTAGCTCCGCGCCAATCAGGCCCGCGCGCCGTAAATCAAAGACGCCCGATAGCGCATTGCCGTATTCCGCCGGGAAAGCCCCCGTCATGAAGTCGGAGTCGGACAGCAGCTGGGCACTGAGAATCGAGATGCCACCCCCGGCGGTACCCAGGTTGGCAAAGTGGTTGGGGTTCGGAATTTCCATGCCTTCCATCCGCCAGAGCAGGCCCGTGGGCGTGTTGCCCCGAATCACGAGGACATTGCCGCCATCATCAGCCCCAACGACCCCGGCGTAGGCTGTGGCCATGCGGGCGGGGTCGTTGACAGCGGCGGCAAATTTCTGGGTTTCTTCAATGGAAAACGTGTGGGCACTCACGGTGACCATTTCATTGAGCGGTTTGTTCTTCCCGACGTTGGGCCGAACGGTGACTTCACCGAGTTGCGTCACCGATTCTTCCAGGCCAATGGTTAGCATCAATTCCTTTCCGGCATCGATGGCGATGTTGGTCATCACCACATCTTTGTAGCCCCACGGGTACCTGACCCATTCGAAAGGTGCCATCGGCCTCGCTGAGCGCGCCTTTCAGCGGGGAAGAATTGAGCAAAACAATCGTTGCGCCAGGCAGCGGCGTTTGCAGACTTTGGTCAACGATCGTACCCCGGACGGTTTGGGTAAATTGGGTTTGGGCAAAAGTGGCCGTTTGAAACGGGTCAAAAACAGCAATCAGTTTAAAAAAGCGTGTCATCAAGTTGAGGGATTTTGGCCCTATGACAGCTTGGAGTGGGATGACCCCTACGAAGGGGTTTAAAATAACCTGTTGCTGGCGGCTGGCTTGCGGCCAACAGGCGAAAGCTGCTGTTCCGCTTTGCTCACCGTAACGATCACGGCTCGCCGAAACGAGCTACCGTTTCCAAATCCTGTGCAAACTGATCCGCCATAAAAGGTCGGTCCCTGCTGACCTACGACGATGCGACCGAAATCAGGGAGTTGGCTGATCGCTACAAATTGCAGTACACGACCATACCCATGAAGACAACGCACCATTTTGAGAATCGGGAACTCCTGATTTCAGACAATTTCGACTGGCTTTGAACGGTCGTGCAAAATCCTTTACCTTGATCTTTGTGCCACAGGCCGAGGAATAGGGCCACAAAAAAGCCTCCTGCTTGTCAGCAGAGGGCTTCGTCAACATCAAGGCATTAACGTTAATTTTCGATCTCAAACGTAACTTTACAATTGAGTCTATATTCTTTGATCGCCCCGTCTTCAACCGTCGCGCTGAAGTTTTGCACATTCACGGAACGAATACCCCGGACGGTTTTGGAGGCTTCCTGAACCGCTTGCTGAGCGGCATCTTCCCAACTGGTCGTCGAGGATGAGAGAATTTCGAGAACTTTGAGCAACATGGTTTGTGTCGTTTAGAAGTGAAAGAAGTACAAGGTAATCTAAACCAGTCGGCTAAACCTAAATTCATTTTCAAGCCCGCGAAAAGCAACGGATTTTACCAACAAAAAGCCCCATCCCGAATACTCGGGATGGGGCTTTTGAACGCCTATCTTTTCTAACTACGCGGATCGCTTTCGTTTCGGCGGTTACGTTCACCCTCGGGTTTAGCCGGAGTGGCATTCACGACCGGATTTGGCGCTTGAGCCTGCCCTGGCCCGCGACCATCGCGCCGTCGTCCGCCGTCTCTTCGTTTTGGCTTGTCGCTGCGGGGCTGGTTGCCGCCGTCGCGTCGGGGCTGGCTTCCAAACGGAGCACCACCGGGCCGCGAACCCATATTTCCGCGCTGGGGTTGCCCGCTTTTTGGCTTGCCCCGCAGGCCGCTGAAGCGCTGGGGATCAAACTCGGGCGCGGGGCCGAGGCCCAGTTCTTCGGTGATGGCGCGTTTCTCCAACTCGCGTTCCAGCAATCGTTCGATTTTGAGGATACGATCCTGGTCCTGATCCGAAATAAAGGTGATCGACGTGCCCTTGGTATCGGCGCGGGCGGTGCGCCCAATGCGGTGTACGTAATCTTCGGCATCACGGGGAATGTCGTAATTGACCACGTGGGTGAGGTTGTCGATGTCGATGCCCCGCGAAAGCACGTCGGTAGCCACCAGAATCGGGAATTGTTTGTTTTTGAAATCGCGCAACACAATTTCGCGCTCGCCCTGCTCCAAATCCGAGGAAATGCCCCGGGCGGTATAACCCAGTTTGTTAATGGCCCGGGCGATGTTGCCCACCTCCGACTTGCGCGAGGTAAACAGCACCATACTTTGCACGTCGGTTTTCTGAATGAGGTGCGAGAGTACGGCCAACTTCTGCCGGTCGTAGGCGAGGTAAAACTGCTGGTCGATGCCCTCGGCGGGCTTGGAAACGGCCAGACGAATTTCTTCGGGGTTTTGCAGAATGCGCTTCGAAAACTCCCGGATTTTATTGGGCATCGTGGCCGAAAACAGCAAGGTCTGACGCTGTTTTGGTAGTTTGTCCACAATGCTCATGATGTCGTCCGAAAAGCCCATATCGAGCATTTTATCGGCTTCGTCGAGTACGAGGTAGTTGAGTTTATCAAACTTCACGTACCCCATTTGAATGTGGGCCATCAGGCGGCCCGGCGTGGCGATGATGATGTCGGCACCCGTGGTGAGGGCGCGGCGTTGCTGCTCCCATTCTTCGCCGCTCTTGCCGCCGCCGTAAATGGCGATGCTGGTGGCCTGCACAAAGTAGGCAAAGCCCTCAACCTGCTCGTCGATTTGCTTGGCCAGTTCGCGCGTAGGCACCAGAATGAGTGTGCTGGTGTGGTCGTGGTTGGCGTGCGAAATACGGTCGAGCAGCGGAATGAGGTAGGCGGCGGTTTTGCCGGTGCCGGTCTGGGCGGAGGCGATCAGGTCTTTACCGTCGAGGATTTTGGGAATGGCCTGCTCCTGAATGGGGGTGGCCTGGAGGTAATTCATGGCATCCACGCCCGACAGCAGGTCGTCGTGGAGGTTAAATTGGTCGAACGTCAAGGTACAGCGTTGATAAGGTGAAACATTGGGCTGACCTTGATGCGCTGGTCAGCAAACCGCTTGATTTACACCAAAGATAACGATTTTGTGTCGTTGACTAATCGGCTGAAGGGCGGGCCTGTGCGGTTGAGGGAAATTTTTTAGGTTAGCCGGGCGATTCGGCACCAGTTGTTCGCCCCACCCACGAGTAAACAGAAACGGGAAATGCTGATTAGTTGGTATCGGGAACGGATCTTGGATTTGACGCTCCGCATCGAACGTGCTTTATTGCGTGATGCAGAGTTGGCTTACATTGAAGAACTCGAAGAATCCCGCAGTCGCTTTGAAGAGTTACTTCGTGAATTGCTAAATTCGGAGGAACAAGACGATACTCAAACATACTCAACTATGTCTGGATTTGATTTTCAAGCTTATTTCGATCAACTCGCCAAGGCAAAGACCGATGAGGCCCGTCGGGAAGTTGACCAACATTGGGATGACTATGCTGCCTCCCTGACCGAAGCCGAGCGCCAGCAATTCAAAGACGAGTTCAACCAATATTTAAAAACCGAAGCCGAACGTTTCCGCCGCATGGCCGACCAGGCCGAAGAAATGTTTGGGGTGAAGCGGGCGGCGTGAAGAACCTCGCCCCCTTCAGGCTAATTTTCTCTTCTTGAAATCCTGCTTCCAAAGTACTACTCCCAACAACACCCACAAAAACACCGGCGCGAAAAACTGACTGTATTCCATCGCGTAGGTCGCCGACACCAGGTCGTCCTGTTCGCGGTCGTACAGCACCCGGAGCGGTGCCGGGGGACGGAGCATTTCGTATTCGTCTTCCTCAATCGGGATGACCCGTTCCTGATTCTCAAAGCGAATCGTCGCGTCGTAGGTGTACCAACTGACCGATCTTCGTCCGTGGGCGGTTTTGTATTTATCCAACGCTGTAACCTCCAGAGGCTGGCCCTGGCTGCGCAGGTGTTGATAATACCGGTAATACGCGATAGAATCGTACGTAAAAAACAGCGCACCGGCGGCCAGTAAAGCAACCAACACGAGCCGGGCCAGATCCTGGATAAACGTCCAGCCGGTGATCATCACCAACACGCCACCGCCGAAAAAAAAGAGCGCCGCCGCCACGAGCAGAAAACCCGCCAGCAGTTGGTATTCTCTCGAAAAACCAGCCACCACGCTCCATTTGATGAGCCGCGAAGTAACCCGACCTGGCTTACGCACCGTGACCGGTTGCCGGAAGGCGTCCAATTGCGGGTGGTAGAGCAACTGAACCCGGTCACCGGCACTGACCCACAGCGTATCGGATGCAAACCGGGTCGTGTAGTTTCGCCCTCGGTAGGGGAAATCGACGTAGGCACTGTTTCCGAACGCGTCGAGCCAGGTTTTCCTTTCCCGGGAAACGTCCCGAACAATCACCTCGACGGGCTGCCCTTCCGTGACAAAACGCCGTTGCAGCCGGGCTTCCTGGTAGCCGTACCACATGCCCCAGGCCGCCACGGCCAAGCCCGCCGTAACAACGATTCCCACGATCAGGCTGGCGATTCGGCCCAGCAGGTCAGCCAGTTGTTTCATGGTTTGGGGGTGAGTGTTAAACAACGGGCGAAAGTTAACGCAGGACAACGTCTATTTCCAACCCCCGACTTCAACGCCTAACCACCCTAACCCACCACATCAGTTTCCGTAGGCTTTTTCTTTTTCGGTTCAAACACCATCCCCGTGCAGAGGCAGTACGTTCCGTTGGTACGCGCCAGGATGTCGTGGTTGCGGCAGGCCGTGCATCCCGCCCAGAACGAGGGGTCCTTGGGCAGTACTCCGAAGGCTACCGGTTTGAAGCCCAACTTTGTATTGAGATTCATCACGGCCTGACTGGTCGTAATCCCGAAGAGTTTTGCCTTCGGAGATAGTTTACGGCAGAGCCGAAAAAGCCGCTGCTTCAACTACTCAGCCAAACCGCGCATCCGGAAGTTGGGGGCCACGACGAGGCCCGAGTTGGACACGAAGGTTTCGTTTCCCCAGGCTTCGAGGTAGCAAAACCCGGCCCATTCGCCATTGGCGTGCGTGGCAATGATGGCTTTCCCGGCCAGCATTTTGTCTTTAATCTGGTTGGGCGTCCGCGTCCCAATTCCTGTTCCACGGGCAATTGCGCTCTCTTTCATCGCGGCGCAGATGGTCTCCGCGTGGCCGACGTGGCAAGCGGAGGCGCGTTCAATCCTAAATTCGGTTGACATGGATAATGGCTGGCAAAAGACCGATCAGCGAAGTGCGAGGGGGCTTTTTGCCAAAACAACGATTAGGAAAATTAGGGGTTAATTTCCTGTAACCACATCCGGTGAAGCGAGGCGGGCAACAAGGGGGGGGGTACGGGAACCGGTGCGTGTCGAGAAACAGGCTGAGGATGGTACGTACACGGCTTCGATGGCGTTGCGCACGACGCGGGTACCCGATTGCCACAACTGGTCGGCCAGTTGCAGACGGGTACTGACGACCGGCCATTTTTCTTCTTCAATCCGGGCGATGGTGTAGCCAACAAACTGCTCAACGATGCGGTACGGGCTGACGATTTCCTGGTGAAGTTTAAACTGGGGCAATTCGTGTTCCGGTATTGCGGGAAGTTGCGGGGTCTCAATCATGGTGATCAATCAATGTTTTCCCAACCAGTTACCAAGGACGTGCCAGCAACTAATCAACCAAGATTACTTTGAAATTAAATGCTTGAAAATCAGTAATTTATTGACAAAAAGGCAGATTTTACTGGCTTCATAGTTTCTATTAATCTTTCCAAAATGGAAAATTTATTTTCACTTTGGATAGAGTTCATTCAAAAAACGAGTGTCGGCACGGTGGAACTTCATTCAACTCCGCCCCACCGCAATCAGTACCGCCCCCGCCACGACCTGCCAGGTTAGCTTTTCTTTGAGAAATACGGTGGCTAAAATAATTACGAATACGAGCGCGACCCGCTTTAGTGAAGACGTACGCGAGGCCTCGCCCAATTTGAGCACCCGGAACGAAAGCAGGGAAGAAACGCAGGTAACTACGCCCGCCGCCACGAGGTAAATCCAGGTTTTTCGCTCGATGCGCGCCACGTCGGGCAACACGCCCTGCCAGGCGACGACGCTCCACGATGCCAGCACGATCAGCACCGACTGCACCGCGAAGGCCAGGCTTGAATCCACATTTTTAATGCCCGCTTTCGACAGCGTGACGACGATGGCGGCGGCCAGCGCGGCCAGGAGGGAAAAGACAATCCACATAATTTATTGTTTTTGAAATTTTACCGGCCCATCCTGCTAAACTTGCGCCATCTACTTTCCCCAAAAAATGCCCAACTCTGTTTTCATCGCCCCGACCGCCGCCGTGATGGGCCGCGTCACCTTCGGCCAGGATGCCTCCGTGTGGTACGGGGCTGTCGTGCGGGCCGACGTCGAGGAAATTCGCATCGGCGAGCGCTCCAACATTCAGGATACCGCCGTGCTCCACGCCGATCCCGGCCAGCCCTGCGTCATTGGTGCCGACGTGACGGTGGGTCACGGAGCCATCGTACACGGGGCAACGGTAGGCGACGGCTCGCTGATCGGGATGCGGGCGACGGTGCTCAATCGGGCGCGCGTTGGCCGTTTTTGCCTCATCGGTGCGCACACGCTCGTGACCGAAGGCCAGGAAATCCCCGATTATTCGATGGTGCTGGGTAGTCCCGGCAAGGTGGTACGCCAGCTCGATCCTACCCAGGCGGAGGCCATGTTGCTGGCCAGCGCGGCGCATTACGTCGAGATGGCGCGGCAGCACGCGCAGGGCGATTTTCCGCTAATGCACTGATTTTCTTGATGTGAGAATTATTTGTTTTCAAAACCCACTCCTTTTTTTTGGCAATGTTTTTGCTCCATTTTTTCGTGAATCGGCATCCGCTCCCACCGGGCTTGTGCCGGATTTGGTTTTGCCATCGACTTAATTCAAGCATGAACGCACCTCTCCTCTTTCGCCGCATTCCGGTTGTGGGCCTCCTGGCACTGACGCTGCTGGTTGACAGTTGCCGCCGCAACGACGAACCCGAAGCCCCGCAGAAACCCGTCAACTCCGCCGCATCAATTTCGGCTGACGTGGCTACGCAATGGGCCGATTTGTCCCTGCGACTGATCCGCACCACGCCGGGCTTTTCACCGCCGGTGGCCTCCCGTGCTTTGGGTTATGCGGGCGTCGCGCTCTACGAATCGGTCGTGCCGGGCCTGAGCGAGTATCAATCGCTCATCGGCCAACTCAACGGTCTGAGTAGCCTGCCCAAAGCCGATCCCACGCTCGATTATCACTGGGGCGTCAGCGCCAATACCGCCCAGGCGTTCATATTTAAAAACCTGTTTGCCAACACCTCGGCGGTCAATAAAATCACTATCGACTCACTGGAGGCCGTTTTTATCGGGCGGTATCGCACCGAAGACAAACTGACCCAGGAGATTTACGACCGCTCGGCGCAGTTTGGCCGGAGTATCGCGACGGCGCTGTTTGAGTGGTCGAAAACGGATCGGGGTCACGAAGGCTACACCCGCAATCAGCCCACCACGTATGTGGCACCCGCTGGGCCGGGCAAGTGGATCCAGACCACGCTGGGTACCGCTGGCTTGGCCATGCAGCCGTTTTGGGGGCAAAACCGCACGTTTCTGGCCGCCAATGCCAGCCTCGTTGCGCCCGCACCGATGGCTTACGCCACCAGTTCGTCATCGCCCTTTTTTGCCCAGGCACTCGAAGTGTATTCTATTGGTAAAAATCTGACCGAAGAACAGAAAACCATCGCCCGGTTCTGGGCCGATGGGGGTGGAACCGTCACCCCGCCGGGACACTCCTGGAACCTAACTACGCTGGCCCTGAAAAAAGCCGACACCAAACTCGACAAAGCCGCTGAAACCTACGCCCGGGTGGGCATGGCCGTGGCTGACGCCTTCATTTGCTGCTGGAAGGCTAAGTTCACTTTCAACACCATCCGCCCCCTGTCGTACATCAAAACGGTGATCGACCCCAACTGGCAATCGCTCATCCCGGCCCCGCCGTTCCCTGAATATATGTCGGGCCATTCCACGCAGGCAGGTGCCACGGGGCAGGTTTTGTCCGACCTGTTTGGCTATAATTTTTCGTTCAGCGACAACACCCACGCAAACCGGGGGTTTGCGCCGCGCACCTTCAGGAATTTCTACGACGCCGCCGATGAAGCCGCCATCAGCCGGTTGTACGGCGGAATTCACTTCCGCCAGGCCAATGAAAACGGCCTGAGCGAAGGCAAAAAAATAGGCCGCAACATCAGCACCATGAAGTTTAAACGCGCCGCGCAGTAGGCTTTTTTGTCATCCCGACGTTAGGAGGGACCTTGCTGGGTGGCGAATACAAGGTCCCTCCTAACGTCGGGATGACA
>JAJAZB010000457.1 GCA_026785975.1 Cytophagaceae bacterium
GTCCTCAACAACGGTAACATCACGCTGACCGCCGTGAACACGGCCCCGGTTTATCGACTTAGCGGGAGCGGGATGCTCGAAGAGCACCCTGATTCGCCCGCTCCCAAACTCACCATTCAAAACTCCGACCTCGGCAAAACCACGCTGATTGGCTGCGACTTTTCAGAGGCAGAATTCCACTTGGAAAGTTCAAAAATCACGGAGGTTTTTGTAACGTCGGGTACTAAACTTCCACAAGAAATCAGCCAACAAGACGCGGAGCAACTCCGGGTAGGTTACGGTCAACTCAAGAAAGTCTACGAAAATCGGGGTGACGTGACGGAGGCAAATAAGTATTTCGCTAAGCAAATGAACGCCTACCAAGAAACCCTGACTTGGCGCAACGATTTCTGGGAAATGCTTAATCTCAGGCTTAACCGAGTATCGACCAATCACGGAACCAACTGGCAAAAAGGATTGGCGATGACGCTGGGCGTCAGCGCGGCTTTTTTTGGGGCTTACCTGCTTTCCTTGAGAATTTGGCCAGGTACATCGTTCACCTATTTTCTTAAAGTCTGGTCGTACTGGTTGGAGTTCATCAATCCGATTCACAACGCCGGTTTCGTCGCCGAAGAATTGAGCGGCGTTAAAGAAACTACGCTGTCCCGTTTCGTAGAGGGCCTCAGCCGCATTTTCATCGCCTACTTCATTTACCAACTCATCCAGGCCTTCCGCAAGCATGGCCGGAAGGGGGAGTAGCCGTTTTTGTCATCCTGACGAAGGAAGGATCTCGTTAGGGCCTGCCCGTAAAGCCAGCGTCCCTGCTACCCCAAACCAGATCCTTCGTGCCTCAGGATGACAAAAACGGGATGACAAAAACGGGCCGGGTGGCCGGAGCCATGACAAAAAGAAAGCATGAAATTGGAATCTCAAACGGCTGGCTGCTTTACTTTTTGGCAACGATGACCAATTTAAGACCGTCATCGGTAAGGATGCTTAAATTAATTGTATTGTTCGACCAAATACCTCGCTTGATGCCGTCCTCGTAAATATCAACGTCCGCTCCGCTGTCAAATAATTGAAATTCCCCGGTTCCTGATTCAGTGGCCCCGTTATTATTGAAGGTCAAAAGATAGATTACCTCGTTCATTAAAGTACCTTTTTTAGTGAGCTTCAAGGATGCTGACAAACCCTGCTGAGGTAAAGTAAGGACTTGCGTGTTGAGCGTCAATTTACTAACCTGATAGGTTCCCGCTATCCTCGCCGCGAAATCGTCCGGGTCGGGCGCGGGATCATCTTTTTTAGCACAACCGGCCAAAACGGCTACGAAAAAAACGGCGAGTAATAATGAACGTTGGCGCATGGCTAATGATGGATTTATAGTTTGTAAAGACAACGATACAACCTTTAATCTATTGGCGCAACAGCCACTCGCCTTGACTGTCAAATAGATAGCCCTTTTTTATCGAACGGTAGGATAGTCGGCGATTCGCCCGGATTAGGCTGGAGATACAGGATTCTTCACTTCTGCCCGTCCGTAGACGAAAGCAACCCCCATTTTGTTTCCCGATTTCTGGCGGAATCCGAACGCTTGCGGCGTAAGACAGGAATTCTACGTATTTTTGGCAATATTTTTCCCGCCAAACGGGTTATCTTCCCAGCCATCGACCATCCATTCGGCCTGTATGTTTTTGGAAAACGTTTTGAAAAAAGCCGGTTTTGCGCTGCTACTCAGCATTCCGGCTCTACAACCAGTCTTTTCGCAATCCCAAACCGTTGCACCCACTGATCCCGTGCTGCTGACCATTGGCGGCAAACCGGTAACGGTCAGCGAGTTTACGCAGAGCTACACCCGGCACCAATTCACGACCGACAGCCTCAGTGAAGCCAACGGTCCGCGTCCCTACCTCGACCTGTTCATCAATTACAAACTCAAAGTCCGCGCCGCCGAAGCCCGTGGCCTCGATACCACGCAGGCGTTTCGCGAGGAATTGGCGACGTACCGGCAGCAGTCCGTGCAGTCGTACCTGACCGACAAAGCCGCGACCGATGCCGTTATTCGCGAGGCTTACGAGCGCATGAACGAAGAAATCAGCGCGGCCCACATCCTCATTTCGGTGGCCGCCGATGCCGCTCCCACCGATACACTGGCGGCTTACAACGAGGCCCTGGCGTTGCGGGATCGGGCGTTGAAGGGCGAAGATTTCGGCCAACTGGCCAAAGCCAATTCTCAGGACCCCACGGCGGCCCAATCGGACGGAAACCTAGGCTGGTTCTCAGCGCTGCAAATGGTGTATCCGTTTGAAAACGCCGCCTACCGCACCGAAAAGGGCAAAATCTCGATGCCCATTCGCACTAAATTTGGCTACCACGTCATCAAAGTGGCCGACCGGCGGGCTTCCCAGGGCAAAGTCAGGGTGGCGCATATTCTGGTCAAAATGACCTCCAACGCCCCGGATGCCGACCAGACTGTCGCCAAAAACCGCATCGACGAAGCCTACGCGGCGCTTCAACGCAACGAACCCTTCGACCGCGTCGTGAAGCAATTTACCGATGATGCTTCCTCGCGCAACGCGGGGGGCGTGTTGCCGCCGTTTGGTTCGGGCGCGATGATTCAGGCGTTTGAAACTGCGGCCTTTGCGCTTAAAAAAGTGGGTGCGTATTCGGCGCCTTTCCAGACGACTTACGGCTGGCACATCGTCAAACTCATCGAACGCATCCCGCTCGAAGACTACGAAAAATTATCGGGTACGCTGCGGCAACGGGTGCTCGTCGATGGGCGTTCGTCGTTGGGCAAGCAAGTCACGCTGACGCGGATCAAACGCGAAAATGGTTTTACTGAAAACCCGGCAACACTCAACGATGTGCTGACCACGGCCGATGCCCGGTTGGTCGAAGGCAAATGGAACGCGGATGCCAATGGAACAATGGCCGACAGACCCCTGTTTTCAATCGGGAAAGAGCCGGTACCCGTCCGCAACTTTTTCGCGTTTATTCAAAAACAACAGCAGGCCCAACCCGGCGGGGAGCCTAAAGCCTTGATGCGGAAGTTGTACAGCCAGTTTGTCGAGCAGGAGAATTTTCGGTACGAAGAAGCGCATCTGGAAGAGAAAAACCCTGAATTCCGGGCGCTGGTGCAGGAATTTCACGACGGCATTTTGTTGTTCCAAGTCATGGAAAACGACGTGCTCAACAAAGCCCTGGAGGATTCGACGGGACAACGGGCGTTTTACGAACGCAATAAAACCAAATACCTGATGCCCGAAAGCGCCACGGCGACGATCATGAGTGCGGCCAGCAAAGACATCCTCGATCAGGCCCGCACGATGCTCGCCAAGCAACCGTACGCGATCAACCGCAGGGTGCCGGAACTCTATTTTGAGAAAGGGCAGATGACCATCACCGATCCGCATCGGGAGCAGCTTTTCGATCTGTTGGTGATTTTGGCCAAAAACCCGGCTTACCAGGTGGAAATCACGGGTAACGCCGATACCTCCGAAGACGACAGCGTGTCGGCCATCCGCACCCGCAACGTGGTGCGTTACCTGACCAGCGGGGGCGGCATCAGCCAGACGCGCATCGTGGAGATCGACGAAGGGAAATTTAAACCCGTTTCAGCGACCAACCGCGACAAGAATCGCCGGGTCGGTTTCCTGTTTTCATCGACCGCTAAACAAGACGTAGCGGTTCGTTTTAACCAACAAAAAACCGATAATCTGGTGATTCGCGAAGGTACCTTTAAAAAAGGCGACGAGCGGATTCTGGATGCAGCGGCCTGGAAACCCGGTCGGCAAACGCTCGAACGTAGCGGCCGCACGGTTCAGATTGACATCGAGCGCGTCGAGCCTGCCCGCCCGAAAACGTTCGCTGAAGCGCGGGGTGCGGTCATCAACGATTACCAGGCCGATCTCGAACGCCAGTGGCTGGCCAATCTCCGCCGTCAGTTTGCCGTACAGTTGAACGACGCGGAAGTGAAGAAAATAAAATGAATTTAGAGCGTCGAAATAACCCCCAACCCCCTGAAGGGGGCTTTTTCCGTGCTAATGTGTTTTTAAGCCCCCTTCAGGGGGTTGGGGGTAAGCCGACAGTATTTCCAGACAGTTTCTCAGAAATTCAGCGTGAAACCAAAATTCTAAACAGGTTCAACGTATCGACCTTTTTGCAAACCGAATCATGAAAAAAATCTTTAGTACGGCTGCTTTTTTTGCGCTGACGCTAACCGCCTTCGCGCAGCAGCCAGGCGATTCGTTGGCGAGTGCCAACCAACCGACCACTCCGAATACGTCTGCACGGGACACCTCCACTCTGGGCACGGTTGCGCCGGGCACGGGCGAGTCCACGCCGGGCATCATGATTGATAAAATCATTGCCAAAGTGGATAATTACTACGTTCTCAAATCGGACCTTGACCGGATGTTTCAGGAATACAAGGGCAGCAGTCAGCCCAACACACCCAACGAGTGCCAGTGTTTGGAAAGCCTGATTATGAACAAATTTCTGGTGGCAAAAGCCGAAATCGACTCGGTGTTGCTTCCCGATAAAACGTTGGAAAATGAACTGACTGGCCGCATGGATCAGATGATTGGGCAGTACGGTTCAGAAAAGGGCATTGTCGAGCAGTTTGGCAAAAGCCTGGAGCAACTCAAAGGCGAGTTGCGCTCGGTCGTGCGCGAACAATTGCTGGCCCGGCAGATGCAGCAGAAAATCACGGAGGGCGTGAAAATCACCCCGAGTGAAGTCCGTCAGTTTTTCAACGCCATTCCCAAAGACAGCATTCCCTACCTGCCCACCGAGGTGGAAGTCGGGCAGATCGTGCGGGTGGCTAAGGTGACGAGAGAAGAAAAATCGCGCCTGCGACAGCGTTTATTCGACATTAAAAAACGGGTTGAAACGGGAGAAGATTTTGCGACTTTGGCGAAGGAATCTTCTGAAGACGTAGGCAGTGCCCAGAACGGGGGCAATCTCGGCTTTGCCAAGCGCGGCACGATGTTGCCCGAATTTGAGGCCGCATCCATGAAATTGAAGGCCGGTCAGATGTCCGATATTGTTGAAACCGAGTATGGTTTTCACCTCATTCAACTGGTTGAAATGCGGGGGCAGGAGTACAACGCCCGCCATATTCTGTTGCGACCAGAGTACGCCCGCCTCGACCTGAGCGACCCGAAGCGGTTTCTGGACAGCATCCGAACGCGCATTTTGAGCGACAGTTTGAAGTTTGAAAAAGCGGCCCGCGACCATTCGGAAGACAAAATCACCGCCGAGACCGGTGGTTTGATTCGCGACCGCGAGAGTAGTTCGAGCAAACTGGCCTTGGATACGAGCATGGAGCCGGTGCTGTACCTCACCCTCGACACGATGAAATTGGGCGCGATCAGCCACCCGATTGAATTCCGTACCGATGATGGCAAAAGCGCCATGCGGATTCTTTACTACAAAACGAAACTGCCCCCGCACTACGCCAGCCTGAAGGACGATTATCAGAAACTGGCCGCTTACGCCCTGAACCAGAAGCGCAACACGTCGGTTGAGAAGTGGTTTGCCAAGAGCAAGGCGGAAGTTTTCATTCAGGTTGACCCCGAATACCGCGATTGTTCGACGCTGCAAAGCCTGATTCCGAGCGGACAGTAGCTTTGGCAGGAAATTTGTAAATTAGTTTCGCTGGCTACGTTTCATCGGCGGTTAGCCAGTTTATTTACCCTATCCAATTGTATGCCAGTAACCTACACTTCTGACGTCGAGGCGGCTGAAGCCCTCAACCAATCTTTTAAAAAACTTCACGCCGAAATTTCCAAAGTCGTTATCGGCCAGGACGAAACCATTCGGTTGTTGCTGACGGCCATTTTTTGCCAGGGTCATTGTCTGCTCGTTGGCGTACCGGGTCTGGCTAAAACTCTGCTGATTCAGACCATTGCCGACGTGCTCGACCTGAAGTTTAACCGCATTCAGTTTACCCCCGATTTGATGCCTTCCGATATTCTGGGGGCCGAAACGCTGGACAACGAACGTAATTTTCGGTTTATCAGAGGGCCGGTTTTTGCCAACATTATCCTGGCCGACGAAATCAACCGGACGCCGCCCAAAACGCAGGCGGCTCTGTTGGAAGCCATGCAGGAGTACTCGGTGACGGTGGCCGGGCAAAAGCACAGCCTGGAGCGCCCGTTTTTCGTGTTGGCTACGCAAAACCCCATCGAGCAGGAAGGAACCTACCCGCTGCCTGAAGCCCAGTTGGACCGTTTCATGTTTATGGTGTTGCTCGACTATCCAGCCTTCGAGGCGGAATTGAACATCGTTAAAACGACTACGTCGAACCAACGGGTAGAGGTAAGTAAAGTCGTATCCGGGGCGGAAATTCTGGCCTATCAGCAACTGGTGCGGAAAGTGCCCGTGGCCGACAACGTGGTCGATTACGCGGTGCGCCTCGTGCATAAAACCCGGCCCAACACCCCAATGGCCGCCGCCGACGCGACCAATTACCTGGAGTGGGGCGCCGGGCCGAGGGCTTCGCAAAACCTCGTTTTGGGGGCAAAATGCAACGCCCTGTTCAACGGCAAGTACTCGCCCGATATCGAGGACGTGCGTGCCGTGGCCCTGCCCATTCTGCGGCACCGCATCGTGCGCAACTTCAAGGCCGAAGCGGAGGGCATTTCGGTGAATGATCTGATTCAGAAATTACTCTGACGATAGTGGTCGGACGACGGCGTGGTCGGACGACTTTTTTTGTCGTCCGACCACTTCTAAAAAGCTGCCGTTTCATTTCACCACCGCACCACTACTCCAGGCTAGCCAATCGCGCCAGATCTTCCGGCGTATCGAGGTCAAATTTTCCTTCAGGAAAAGGTATTGTCACGACCAGTTCGGGGTATTGGCGAAGCAGTACCTGCGCGCCCCGGTCGCCGTGCAGGGCCAGAAGATCACTAAACCGGTTTTTGGCGAATAAAACCGGAACCCCCACAGTTCCATTATCGTAAACACTGGCCACGATTGAAGAGCCGGTGAGCCGGTGGGTTTCAATCAAACTAACCAGCAAGTCGGGCGTTACGAAAGGCTGATCGCAGAGCAGTAAAATCAAGGCATCGGCGGCTTGGTCAACGGCCCATTCCACCGCCCGATGCACCGAGGAAGCCATGCCTCCGGCCCAATCGTCGTTCGTTAACCGGTCAATAGTTAACGTCTCTATCTCCGACCAACACGCTTCGGCCTGAGCACCCAACACGACCGCGAGTGGCGTTTGCCAACCCGCCACCGACACACTCAGCGCAGTGTCGACGGCCCGGTGTAACAATGTTTTTCCCCGAAAACTGACGAGTTGTTTGGGTTGACCCAACCGCGAAGATTGGCCCGCCGCCAGGATGACCAACGGGCAAATCATGACGCCGGGACGTGGATGGGCGCGTTGCGAAATTTCAGCATCTGTCCATCGCGCCGGTTGAAGCAAGCCTGAATCTCGGCGACAACGCTGAGCGCAATTTCTTCGGGCGTTTCGGCCCCCAGGTCGAGGCCAATCGGGGAATGAATCCGCGTCTGATCGCGGTAAGCTGCACCACCCAGGGCCTCAAGCAATTTGTCCCCTCGTTTTTTGGGGCCTAAAATTCCGATGTAGGGTACCCCCGATTGGAGCAGGTGCGGCAGTACGGCGCGGTCGTAGTTGAAATTGTGCGTCATCAGTACCGCAGCGGTGCGGCCGTCGGGCCTGAGTTTGCCCATAACCTCCTCACGCGGCGCGTAAAGCAAATTATCACAGGCGGCAAATTTTTTAGGACTCAGGTGCGCGACACAATCGTCGGTGACGGTGACGGCCCACCCCAGCAACTTCGCCTGGGCCACCAGCGGGATGACATCATAGCCCGCACCAAATACAATCAGTTGAATATCAGGAATAAGCACCTCGGCAAAAACCGTCACGCCCGCAATCAGGTCGAGCGAAGAACGCTCCGTGGCCAGGGCCGACTGGGCCAGCGTGTGTATTTTCTCCGCAAAAATCCGGTCAGGAATGGTCGAGGTCGTGTTGCCATCGGCATCCACGATGAGCCGCTGGCCAACGCGCTCGGGTTCGTCGGCAATGACGACCGTGACCATCGCCGTCGGCTGACGTTCAATCAACAACCGACCCAGCAAAGCCAGCGGATTGTCATTGTCACCCGGCTGAATGGGTTCGATCAGAATATCAATGATTCCGTTGCAGCCCAGGCCGATGCCAAAGGCGTTTTCGTCGTCGTTGGTCGTGTCGTAGGTGACCAGGCGGGCTTTGCCCAAGCGCATCACGTCGCGGGCCTGGCGCAGGGCGTCGCCTTCGAGGCAGCCTCCACTGACGGCACCCGTCCATTGCCCATCGTCGGTGATGAACATCCGCGCAC
>JAJAZB010000458.1 GCA_026785975.1 Cytophagaceae bacterium
AATTCCTGGCTGACACGCCCCCTTTTGGGGGTTGGGGGTTACGCTGACAGCTTCTCACAGCAACTGCCCAATCCCGAACGTCAACACGAAAAGCAGCGTCGTCAGGGCCATTTGTTTGAGGTACGGATCAATGTCGGCGGGTCGTTGCCCACGGGCTACGCCCCGGCCAACGCGCACCAGCAAGGGCAGAGAAACCAGGAAAAGCCATTGCCACACCGACTGATAATTCAACGCCACGTACACCACCGCACACATAAAACCCCCGGCCAGGAGTAGCCAGTGGTAGCGCGTCGCGCGAACCTTGCCCAGTCGGACGGGAATGGAGTTTTTGCCGTTGCGTCGGTCACTTTCAATGTCGCGGATGTTGTTGACGTTGAGTACACCCACGGCAAACAGGCCGCAACTGCTGGCCGGTAGCAACAGGCCCCAGTCCATTTGCCGGGTGTACAGGTAGTAGGTACCCAGCACCCCAACCCAGCCAAAAAACAGCAACACTGAGAGATCGCCGAGGCCGATGTAGCCGTACGGTTTCCGGCCCACGGTGTAGGTAATTGCCGCGAAAATGGATAGGATACCCAGGCCCAGAAACACCAGCAAATCGCGGAGTTGGCCATCGTGAAAAGCCACGTACAGCAGCAAAAAGCCACTCAGCAGCGCGAGCAAAGCGAAAAACACGACGGCCCGGAGCATTTGCCGGGCCGTGATCCGCCCCGACTGCACCGCCCTCACAGCCACGGTGCGCTCGGTGGTATCGACGCCATTGACGGTATCGCCGTAGTCGTTGGCGAAATTGGAAAGTACCTGGAGGAGTACCGTCGTCAGTGCTGCCAGCCCGAACACATCCCAACGGAACGCACCCCGAGCCGCCGCCAGAAAACTACCCATCAGAATACTGGCCAAAGCCAACGGAAGCGTACGCGGACGAGCAGCGGAAAGCCAGGAGTTCATGGGGAGAATAATGAAAAATTGAAAGTTGAGAGTTGAAAATTAAATATTTCTAATACCTGAATTCTCAATTTTCAACTCTCAACTTTCAATTTATTTAGCCAGTGCTGCCTGAAATTCCCTACTGCCGGGTTTAACGCCAGAAGCAAAGAAATTAACTAACTCGCCCTGTTCGTTGATGAGGTATTTACAGAAGTTCCAAGTCGGGGCTTTGTCGTTCCAGCCATTAAGCGACTTGGTCGAAAGCCATTTGTACAGCGGATGTTGCCCCGAACCCAACACCTGGATTTTCTCGAACATGGGGAAACTCACGCCAAAATTCTTCTTGCAAAACGTCGCAATCTCGGCGTTGCTGCCCGGTTCCTGCCCACCAAAATCATTGGCCGGGAAACCCAACACTTCGACGTTAGCTTTGTTTTTTTCGTAAAAACCCTCCCAATCGGCGTACTGCGGGGTGTAGCCGCACTCCGAAGCCGTGTTGAGGATGATGACCTTCTTGCCTTTGTATTTGGATAAATCCACTTCTTTACCGTCGAGCGATTTCATCTTAAAATCGTAAAGCGATTGTTTGGCGACTTCCGAACCCTCGGGGCGGACTTTAATTTCTTTCTTGTCGGCAAATAGGCCGGAGATGAGTGTAGAGAGCATGAAAATGAGTTTTAGCATGAAAAAATCGGGGTTGAGTGAAGAAATGGAAATTAAGATTTTGCCTGCCTTTTTAGTAGACCTGATTATGATTTCTATGTTTAGACATACGGCTGTTTTTTAAAACTTTTTTTGTCATCCCGACGTAGGAGGGACCTTGTATTTCACCACCCAGCAAGGTCCCTCCTACGTCGGGATGACAAAAGTTTTTATTTTCCAGAGTCCCAAACACGCACTGATTTCACATCCGTTCCGGGGACTCTATGCCTAACAACTTCAAAGTCCGGTGGATGGTTTGCGCCGAGGCGAGAGAAAGTTGCACCCGGAAGTGCCGTTTCGGGGCGTCGGGTTCGCCCAAAATCGAAATTTCGTTGTAAAGTTGGTTATAGGCTTTGGCCAACTCGTAGGCGTACTGCGCCAGGAGCGACGGTGAATAATTGGCCCCCGCCTCCGCCAGTCGCGTCGGAAATTGACTCAGCACAAAGATCAGTTCCCGCTCGGTGGGGTGGAGGGTCAGCTCGGCGATTGAGGCGGGCGTCGGGTCGAGGCCCATTTGTTGGGCTTTGCGCAGAATCGCCGAAATCCGGGCGTGGGTGTACTGGATGAACGGCCCGGTATTGCCCTGAAATTCAATGCTTTCCTGGGGGTTGAACGTCATCCGTTTTTTCGGATCCACGCGCAGGATGAAATACTTGAGCGCCCCCATCGCGAGGGTGTGGTAAAGCGTATGCGCTTCCGCATCGCTGAAACCGTCGATTTTGCCCAGTTCCCGGGTCATGGTTTCGGCGGTTTCTTCCATTTCGGCGATGAGATCGTCGGCGTCGACGACGGTACCCTCGCGGGATTTCATCCGGCCCGAGGGCAAATCGACCATGCCGTAGCTGAGGTGAAACAGGCCATCGGCGTAGGGGCGGGTCAGTTTTTGGAGCGTGTGAAACAGCGCCTCAAAATAATAATCCTGCTCGTTGCCCACGACGTAGATGGATTTCTGCATCGGGAAATCTTCGTACTTGCGGTCGGCCAGGCCCAGGTCCTGGGTCATGTACACCGAAGTGCCGTCGGAACGGAGTACCAGCTTTTCGTCAAGCACCTCGGCGGTCAGGTCGATCCACACGGAGCCATCGGGGCGGCGGTAAAACACGCCTCGTTGCAGCCCTTCGTCAATCACCGTTTTGCCCAGCAGGTACGTGTCGGATTCGTAGTAAATTTTGTCGAAATCAACGCCTATTTTCCGGTACGTGGCGTCAAAACCGGCGTACACCCAGCCGTTCATCAGTTCCCAGAGCGCGCGGGTTTGTGGGTCGCCCTGTTCCCATTTGAGGAGCATTTGCTGCACGTCGTTCATCAACGGGGCTTCTTTCTGCGCCACCTCGTCAGGTATGCCCTGGGCTTGCAGGGCTTCGACCTGGGCTTTGTATTCGTCGTTAAATTTCACGTAAAAATCACCGACCAAATGATCGCCCTTCGTCCCGGTCGACTCGGGTGTTTGGCCTTGGCCGAAGCGCTGGTAGGCCAGCATGGATTTACAAATGTGGACGCCCCGGTTGTTGATCACGTTGGTTTTCAGAACGGTGTAGCCGTTGGCCTTCAGAATTTCGGCGACCGAGTACCCGAGGAAATTATTGCGCAAATGGCCCAAATGAATGGGCTTGTTGGTGTTGGGCGACGAATACTCGACCATCACCTTCTGGCCATTCGGGGCAAACTGCCCAAAGTCGGGTAATTGAACGACACGAAAGGTATCGAGCCAGGCGCTATCGGCAATGCTCAGATTCAGAAAGCCCTGCACCACGTTGTAGCCACTCACCTCGTGGGTATGGTCGAGCACGTAACGACCCAGCGTTTCGGCGATGGCGGCGGGGGCCTGTTTTAGATTTTTGGCCAGGGGGAAGGTCACAAATGTGTAGAAACCTTCAAATTCTTTCTTGGTGGGTTGTAGGAGAAGTTCAGCGGGTTGTATCTCCAGATTATACTGACTGTGAAGGGCTTCGCTCAACGCTTGTTGAATCAGGGAAGTAAGGTTCATTCGGTAAAAAGACGCTCGTTTTACCGGCAAAGTTAGCCTAAATTGCCCGATGGCCGGAACCGCGCCCTGGATTTGTTCCATTCACCTTTGTAGTTGTACATTCGTAGTAAAACCAATCCCTTTGCGGGGCGACGGCTTTTGTCATCCCGACGTTAGGAGGCGGACGCCGCGCGGGACCTTGCTGGGTGGCGAAATACAAGGTCCCTCGTGCCTCGGGATGACAAAAAAGGGATTGATTCGCCGCAAAACGCCAACTATTTTTTCACCATGAACCGCCTGTTTACGCTGATTTTTCTGAGTGGTTGGTTGCTGGCATCGTCGGCGGCTCTGGCGCAGCTTGAGCAGGTGCAACGCATGGAGTTTGACCTGCCCTCGCAGGGCGATGAAGAATATGAAGTACTGACCCTGGGTAGCGACGGCGTGCTGGTGACCCGTAAAAAAACCGAATACTACGCCGGAACGCCGTTGCAGTGGCATTTCACCAAGTACGATATGGACCTGAAAACGGTTTGGGAAACGGACTTGAAGGTGAAAGCGTCGATGCAGCCCCTGCTGACGTACCACAACGGACACTACCTCTACTGGCTTTTTGGCGAAGTCGATTCCGAAAAAATCAACATCCTGCGCCTCCACCTCGACACCGGCGACCAGGAACTCATCGAGGGCGAACTCCTGGCGGTTTCCGACGTATCGCACTTCAAAGTGCTGGGCAATACGGCCTTCGTGGCCGGGCACTACCGCGACCGCGCCGTGGTGGTGCGGTTCGATTTCTTCAGTCGGCAGTCGCGGGTACTGCCGGGCCTGTACGTCAACCACCTCGAAGTGAGCAGCCTGGAGGTCGATGAAACCATCAACGAATTGAGCGTGACCGTCACGACCACGCGCCGGGGCCGTTGCCAACTTAGCCTGCGGACGTATTCGTACGAGGGCAAACTTTTGCAGGAAACCGCCCTGCCCGGCGAGGAGGGCCGCACGATGTTGTCGGGGAAAGTGGTGCCGTTGGGCAAGGGTGAATCGCTGTTGGTGGGTACCTACTCGGCCAACTGCTCGCCCTACGCGCAGGGGGTTTACGTGGCCCGCACCGGCTCGTTGCCCAACGAAGCCGACCGAACGGCGGTAAAGTATCTGGAGTTTTCGCAGTTCAAAAACTTCTTCAACTACCTGAAACCGTCGCGGCGGCAGCGGGTAATGGAGCGCATCGCCCGCAAGAAAGACGAGGGAAAAGAAGCGCACTTTCGGTACCTGATGCTGGTACACGACCTGATTCCCACTGCCGATGGGTTTCTGCTGGTGGCCGAGGCGTACTTTCCGCAGTACCGCAACGCGTCGGCTTCGCTGATGCCCTTCGGGCGACCCGGGGCCGACCGCAGCCTCGACGGCTTTCGCTACACGCACGCGCTGATTGGCGGCTTCGACAAAACCGGCAAGTTGCTCTGGGACAACAGTTTTGCCATGCCCGACGTGATGAGCTACGAACTCGAAGAGCAGGTGCAGGTGACCCAACAAGCCAACGGCCAACTGGTGCTGGCCTACCCGGTCGAAGATAAAATCAACACGATTGTCTTGCGGGGCAGTGAGGTGTTGCGGGAAAAAGAGGAGCTTGAACTGGCCCCCAAAACGGGCCTGCAACGAATCCTCTCGACCGAAAATACCAGTTTGGCGGCCTGGCACAACCACTACTTCCTGGCCTGGGGCATTCAGCGCAAAGCCGCCGACCGCGCCAATCCGGCCCGTGATGTTTTTTATTTGAATAAATTAAGCTACCCGCTACGCTGAAGCGAAAGGCTTCTACTTCCAGCGGCTGGTGAGGGCAATTAAAAAAGTAGAACTTACAATTGCTGGTACGCCCATCGCATTTTCTTCCCGCTCGTATTCGTACCGCAAATTCACGCGGGGAATCAGTCCCGTTGAACGTTCCAGGGCCATAACGCCCAGAAATCGGGCCGAAAAATCCGCAGCTTTCGCACCCGCACCGGGCGGGCTGATGCGGGTGCCTTCTACGTTGACCAGGAATACTGTCGGCTGTGATTTGACGGATCGTGTAACGGGTGCTCTGTAAGCGGATTCTGCCCGGACGCTCCACCACGGTCATCGTGTCGGTGTAGGTGTGACCGGCTGGCTTTCCCAGGGCACCCGGCAGAAACAGCGATTCCCACAGCGTACGCCCCGGCTGAACCGGCACGAACGAAGTCCAGGTTTGCCACAGTCCTGGTTGCTTGCCTGCCTGGGGCAGTAGGGCGGGCGGTGAGCAGGTCAACGTATACCGGGCTGGTTTATCAATAATCGGATCGTTTTGTTCGGCCATGCCCTTGGCGAATTCGTCCCGCTCAAACGTATTATCCGAATCATACACCAACTTATGCTGGCCTGCATTCGTCTCGTGTTGAACCCGGCGAGCCGTGTGGTTTACTTGGTAAACCCCCGCAGCCCGTTGAGGTTTCACTTCCGTGACTAATACCAACCGTCGCCGGGTTCGGCTGCTTGAAAACTCAACGGGCACACCCGCCGGTGTTCGGGCAGTGCCCGCCGAGGTGGCCCGGGTGCCGGTCTCGGTGCTGGTTTCGGAAATTGTCTCCAACGTGCGCTTTTTCAGAAACGGCAGCGTGGCCGGACAAACCAACCCCTGGGCCTGAACCGGCCCCGAAACAAAGGCTCCGATCAGGACAATAAGCAGTTAAATTATAACAAGTTTAGTTAAACTTTTCATGTTTAAAATTTTAGAAGGTTCTTGAAAAAGAGGAAAATTACCTCCGCATTTGAAAGCGGTTCGTCGGGGTTTTTTCAACCATTCAATCCATTTCAGCCATGAAAAAACAACTTTTACTTAAGGCCTTGACCGGATTCGCGTTAATGGCCTCCTGCTTGCTCACTCCGGGTTATTAGGCCCCGAAAACCCCGCCTGCTTTTACGCAAATGAAGAAGGTAGTTTATGAATACACGTGTGGCCAGGGTTGGCTCAGAGATCAAGGCGGTAATACCACCGGGTACTACTGGATTTGGTGCGATTCCAACAACAATTCGCCCACCCGCATTGAAGTGTATATGTTCGAGTAGAACGCTTCCAAATCAAACGCTTCCGGCGAGCCGCACACTTTGTCCTGCTGGAATTGCAAAATCGGTTGCGCACTCAAACGTCTATTTGAGGAACCGGATTGCGTGTTTTCCATGTCGAATAAAAAAACTATACGCCTCTTTTTTCTTTTTTGGGTGTGGATTCTGTCCCCGGAATCGTCCCTCAACGCCCAGGCACTTCCCCGTACCGTTTGCTTCCGGTTTATTTTTTTCGGGTACTTCACCCGTCCAGGTTCGCCTGACGGTACCGGGCCGTAGCCACCTGCTGCCCCCTGCCGACACGTGCCTGCGGGTTTCGCTCGATGCCACCGGGCGGGGCGAGGCGGTTGTTGAGGCCGAGGGGTATCACACCCAGCGGCTGCGCTTTTGGGCGGATACCCTACCGCCGGGCCGCTACCTCACCCTGCGCCTGGCGGGGGCCGTCACGCAGCTTGGCGAGGTGGTGGTGCGGCCCGACGAGCGGCTCCGGCAGCGGGGCGATACGCTCATCATCGCCACGGACAGCCTCCGCACCCGGCCCCACGCCCGCGCGACCGAACTCCTCGACCAACTTCCCGGTGCCTCCCTGAGTCCCGATGGTACGCTGCGCGTGCTGGGCAAAACCGTTGAGGAAGTAACCGTCGATGGCAAGGCCCTGTTCGGCGGCAACGCGGCCGCTACCCTCGATGCGCTTCAGGCCGAAATGATCAAACAACTCGAATTGGCCCCCACCGGGCGCGGCAACGCCAACCGGGCCACGATGAACATTACCCTGAAAGACGACCGAAAAAACGGAACCTACGGCGAAGCGGGCGGATCGCCGGGCACCAACCAACGCCAGCAGGCCGCCCTGCGGCTCAACCGCATTGCGCCGGGGCGCTTTGAAAACGGGTTCCTCGCTGCCGACAACACCAACCAACGACTGCTTTCCCCATCGGACGAGACGCGTTTTCAACGCAATCTGCTCGACCGCGAATTGCGCGGGGCTTATTCGGTGATGGATGTCGCCGAAACGCACCTCTTCAATCGCCCCAACGACCGCCCGGATGCCGTTCCCGACCTGGGCGAGCGCCGGGGCATCAACCGCGCCCGAAACGGCGGGCTGAACGTTACCCGCTCGTCGGGGAAGACCGAGTGGGCGGGGTACGTACTGGCCGACCAAAACACCCAGCACCTCAGCCAGCAACTCAATCGCATCCGCCTGCTGCCCCCGCTGCAACAACTCGACACCAGCCGCCTCGACCAGACCCTCCAACGCGCCCGGCTGTGGGCGGGTCTCAGCGCGATGTGGCGCTTTGGCCCACGAATTACCCTGAAAACCGCGCAGTCGCTGATGCTGGGGCGGGAGGGGCTTGAGTTGGCCAACCAACAACGATTTTACTTCGGTGAGGCCCGTGAGCCGCCGCTCGTGAGCGGCCTGAACCGCAACGAGCAGCAGCAAACCCAGCACCGGGCCACGCTTTGGCAGCAGGCCCTGCTTACGCTCCGCCACCGCCGCCCGGCCCAGATTACCTCGCTCTACCTCGGCCACGAGGCCGGGCGCACCCGCACCGACCGCCGGTACCTCAACGACGTACCCTTCGGGTTGAGCCGGCCCCTCTTCAATCACCACACCCTCGACCGCCTCGACCGCTCGTACAGCCTCGGTTTCCAGGGCCTGCACAGCCTTCCGCTCTCGCGGCGCTGGCTGCTCGAAGGGCGGGTGGGGGTGCAACGCCAGGGTTTTCTCGCCGATCAAACCGGCGGTCAACTCAACGCAGTCGGTGGGTATCGGTTTCGCCCCGACCTCAGCCTGGGCGGCTTCCGGGTGGCCGACTGGCAAACCGATGCCCGGATGGGCGTGTTTTACCGCCAGGATAAACTAAGCCTGTTGGGCAGCCTGGGGCTTTGGCGCTGGAGCAGCCAGCGGGGTTTGTTTGGGATGTACCGCGCTACCGCCCTGTTGCCCCGGCTGTACGCCGAGTACCGGCCCTCCGTTCGGGGGGCTCGTTGAGCTACCAGCGTCGCCCCGAACGACCCGGCCCCAACCAACTCTGGCCCCTGCCCGACAGCACCGATGCCCAGCGCCTGAGCGTGGGTAACGCCGGATTACTGCCGTTTCTTACCAATGCCTACGAGGCCGGGGCGAGGCTGTTGCTGGGCAATGGGCAAAACGTCACCCTCAGCCTGCAAGTCGACCATACGCCCAATCCCATCATCCCCGTCAACCGGGCCGATAGCCTGGGGCTACCCACGCTTGGGCTGGCGCAGCGCGGGGGGATACAGCGCCTGGCTTTTACGGTGGTGTGGTTGGAATTCAGCCGGTCGAAACCGGTGCAGTGGCACGTGCTGGCCCAGGTAGGCAGGCAGGAGTCACTGGTGGGTTTCAACGACCAACTCCGGCGCTTCAACAATACCTACGCGTTTGCCGCCTTCAGCTTGCGCTGGAACCCATCGAGCCGAACCTCCTGGAAAGCCGATGTCAACCAAACCTTCCTGGGCCAGGCCAGTAGCGCGGCAAACTGGCTCAATTACCGCCTCGAAGCCACCCTCAATCTGGAATCCGAGGTGCGAAAGCGCGGCTACCTCAGCCTTCGACTCCGCCATACCCGGAATCTCAACACCCAACAGCGTCCGGTGGAATTCACGCTGATCGATGCCTCGCTGAGGAGTTATTTTTTAGAAGACAATCGCCTGAGTGTGGAGTTGGGCCTGCAAAACGCGCTCGACGTGACCCGGCTCTACGAATACCGCTCCGATACGTTCCAGCAGCAGGAGCAGTTCACCAATCGTTTGCCCCGGTTTGGCAGCATCGGCCTCACGTATTATTTTAGCCGGTGGCGTTCCGGCAAGCGGTAATTGAAGCGCCCTACTCCCCGGTCTGCGTCTGCTCCGTGGGCCGTTCCCCGACAGCCCACAGCCCGGAAGTCAGGATTTTTTTGCTGGGTTTGTCCTGGCTCCGGCCACCCTTTTTTGCTGACCTGAGTTCGGCGCCCGTCCAAAATGGTACGGTCTTTGTGCGTACCGCTGCCCTTCCCCAACCACGTCTTTTTCTTTCCCAGACCCGCAATGAATTTCTGGAAAACCCGCCTAAATTGGTTGGTTTCGCCGTATTTTTTGACTTGAGGTAAAAGTTGGTCTCTGATTTGTTGGGTTCAGAGCGAGAGTTTCCGCTATCTCGCTACGCGTCAAACCAAGCAAATTTCATGATTTACCTGTACTCACCTTCTGTTCAGGAACCGTCGAAATTTACCGCATCCAGGTTCCGTTCCACCCAGGTACTTCGCCTGCTTTTACCGGTTGCCTTGTTGTTTTTCGGTTCACTTACGGGTTACACCCAAACGGTCAGCGGTACGGTTTTCCGCGATTTCAACGCCGACGGGCAGCGCCAGGCCCTGGCCGATCCCAACAGTCAGGTTTCGGCGGGCGAGCCGGGGTCGAGGGCGTTACGGTTAAAGCGTTCGCGAGTGGCAACGCCGCACCCGTCGCCACGGCTTCCACCGATTCAACGGGGGCTTACACCTTGCCGGTGGGCGGAGCGGGACCCTTCCGCGTTGAATTCTCCGGTTTTCAAATTGGTGATTTCAGCGGTGCGGCGGGGGCCGGTAGCGGCACGAGCGTGCAATTTGCGCCGGGCGGGGCCAGCAACATCAACCTGAGTATCAACTACCCGGCGGACTACTGTAGCACGGACAATCCGCAGATGGTCACGTCTTGTTTTGTTGCCATCAACGTTGAGGATTCCCCGCCCCTGGGCCTCCGGGATGCCTTAGTTGGCGTACCCTACCAGTCGGTCGATAACACCAAAGTCGTTTCGCACTACGGCGTTGTCAACGAAATGGGGGCGATCTGGGGTTTGGCCTACCAACGCGACACCAAACGGATTTTCTCGGCGGCTTTCACCAAACGCCACGTGGGTTTTGGCCCCGGCGGGCCGGGTGCCATCTACGCCACCACCGTGGGCGCCTCGGATACGACCACGGCTGAATTCTTTAATTTCGGCACCGCAGCGGGCACCGATATGCACACCGACGTGCCAAGTGAAGTGACGGCAAATGACCGGTTGGATAGTTACGACATTCCGGCCTACGATGCCGTGGGGAAGACGAGTTTGGGTGACATCGACATCTCGGATGATGGCAAAACGCTTTACGTCGTCAACCTGTTTAACCGCAAACTGTACTCGCTCGACATCGCCACGAAAGATACCGTGGCGTATGCCATACCCGATCCGGGTTGCCAGGGGAGTGATTTCCGGCCCTTCGCCACCAAGTTTTACCGGGGCAAGGTGTACGTGGGCGTGGTTTGTTCCAACGAAAGTACGCCCAACGATACCACCATCGCCCAAACGGCCAATATGCTGGCTACGGTGTACGCCTTCGAGGCGGGCAGCTTTACCCCTGTACTCACTTTCCCGCTCAACTACATCAAAGCGCCCACCAATTCCGACCTGACGCCCGTGACCAACGTAGCCCGGGCCAATCGCTGGCGTCCCTGGACGGATACGTTTCGGGCGGACCGGAATACCTCGCTCGTCAGCTATCCCCAACCCTGGCTGACTGACATCGAATTTGACGTCGACGGGGATATGATCGTCGGCTTGCGGGATCGGTACGGCGATCAGATGGGCTATTTTAACCGGAAACCGATTGCCAACAATCCAGACTTAGTGAGCGCCGTTAGCCCCGGTGAAATTTTACGGGCCGGTCCCTGCGGGCCGGGGGGTACCTGGCTAATCGAAAACAATGGTTCCGTGTGCGGAAGCACGGCCTCCGCCATCCAGAGCAATCAGGCGGGTCCCGGCGGTGGGAAGTACTACTGGGGCGACCGGGTGCAGAACGGCGGGAACCACGGCATGAGTTCGATGGCCAGTTTTGCCCTGCTGGCGGGGAGCGGCAAGGTAGCGATGACAGCCATTGATCCCACGGAGATATTCAATACGGGGGGGATCAAGCGAATGCTCAACCCAACCGGTGCCAAAGATGGCAATCCCACCGGCACGTCGTCAAACCCCGCTGCCGGGGTCCAGTTGTACCTCGCCGACAACCTGGGTTACGGTAAAGCCAACGGCCTCGGCGATTTGGAGTTGCTCTGTGCTTCCGCCCCCATCGAAATTGGTAACCGGGTTTGGAAGGATACCAATAAAGACGGTATTCAGGATCCCGGCGAGTTGCCGCTGGTCGGTGTGACGGTGACGCTATCCGACTCGACCAATGCCGTGCTGGCGACCGCCGTCACGGATGCCAACGGTAACTATATTTTTTCGTCGAAAGATTCCGTTTCGGCCAGCACCAGTTTTATCTACAACCTGGGCCTGCTGACCAACACCAAATACTTCGTGAAAGTGACAGCTCTGGGCAGTGATGCCTCGGTAACCGGTCTGAATTTAGTGAATGTATCGCCGACCCCGGGGGAAGCCAATGTCAATAATTCAGGCGCGACGCTGGCCAACAACGACGCGTTGCTCGCCGGGGGCTTTCCAACCATCGTGGTCAGAACCGGGGCAACGGGCGAAAACAACCACACGTACGATTTTGGGTTTACGGCTTGTGTAAAACCCGTTGCGGGGGCCGATACGACGGTTTGCCAAACCAGCCTCGATTTAATCGACGCCACGCGGGGCCAGCAGTGGTTCGTCGCAACGGGTAATCCCGCCCCGGCGACCATCACCGATTCAACGGGCGTGGTGACGGGCTTAAACGTGAATGGAGTCTACCAATTCATTTTGCGCAGCGGGGGCGAGCAGCAATGTGCCGATACGATCACGGTTACCAAAGCCACATTTAATCTGGATCTGGTCGCCCGCGACACCACGATTTGCAGCACCAGTAGCGTGGATCTGACCAGCCTGATCGTTGGCTACGGCAATCTGCAAAATCCCCGGTTTTACGCCGATAGCGTGAACGGTCTGGTCGTACCAAACCCAATGGTGGCCACGCCCGACAGCACCACGACCTATTTTTTAGTTGCCAACAACGCCCTGGGCTGCACCGATACGACGCAAATCGTGGTGACGGTGACGGTAAAACCCATCGCGGGGCCGGATTCGACGGTGTGCGCGGGAGCAACTCAGGTGGATTTATCCAACGCGACAAGTCCCCAGGCCTGGATGCTGGCCTCGGCCTACAACCTGACCATCGACCCCACGACGGGGGTCGTTACGGGAGCTGACCTCAGCAAGCCCGGCCAATATGCTTTCCTGCTCACGGCCAGCGGCGACCCCACGTGTTCGGATACCCTCGTGCTCACCGTCGTGCCCGGTACGAGTTTCACCGCCACCGCCACCAATCCCACCTGTACAACGGGAGGAATCGCGGGAAGTAGCGGAAAAATTGAAATCACCACCGGCACGGTCGGCGATAGCTATGCCTTCAACACCAGTGGTTTCGGTAGCCTGCCGACCAACGCGGGTACCAATCTCATCGCCAGTTTGCCCGCGATTGTCGAGGATAGTATCGCTAACGACACGTCCGCAACGATTATTTACTACCTGCGGATCTTCAACGCCTCGGGTTGTTACAAAGACACCAGCCTGACGATCAGACTGGTACCTTGTTACGACCTGGCCCTGGACAAAGCCATCAGCAAGAGCGAAGCGCGGGTGGGCGATACGCTCACGTACACCATCACGCTCATCAACCAGGGTACGGGCCGGGCCACGGGCGTCACGGTGGTCGATAGCCTGAATGCGGGTGTGGAATACCTGAGCAGTACCGCCGATCAGGGTAGCTACAATCCCAACACCTTCGTCTGGAGCGTCGACTCGGTGGCCGTCGGGGATACCCTCAGGCTGAGGATTAAGGTGAAAGTGGTTGGGTATGGCGTGTGGTTCAACACCGCCCAAATCAACACGATGAATGAAGATGACACCGATTCCACGCCCGGCAACAACCAGGATAACGAAGACGATCAGGAGCGGCGCTGCTTCACGGTGCCCTTCCGAATCTGCGGCGGGGAGCGCATCGAAGCGATGGTTCCGGCGGGCTACACCAACGTGCAGTGGTTCAAAGAAGGCAATCTCACACCGGTGGCCACGGGCAATACCTACACGATTACGGATATCGGGCGGTACCGCTTCACGGCCAGCAACGGCAACTGTCCGGCGGATGGGTGTTGCCCTATCGTCGTCGAGGCGGGCGATTGCTGCAAGCCCGACCTGTGCGTACCCTTCGTGCTGACTAAAGCCAGGCGCGTGACGTTGCGGTAGAATTGCGGGGTGTCGGTGTTTGGGGGGGGGGGGG
>JAJAZB010000459.1 GCA_026785975.1 Cytophagaceae bacterium
CGAGGGAGTGACGTTTTTGTCTGACCCAGCATTGCCCCGGATTTACGGAATTTCAGGATAAAAGATACCTTATTTTTCAATCCTGGATTTTTAATCCTGTTCCTCCTAAAACCCGGGCCAACCCTGGTTCAGACAAAAAACTTCAAATCCTTTCAAACCCTCAAACTTTTCTTCAAACCGCGCGGCGGACCGCCTCAAACCTTCAAACCATTTCAAACCCTCAACCCTTTTAACTCTCAAACAAGAACCCGTTTTGCCCGACTACTACCAACTTCTCGGTCTTGCGCGAACGGCTTCCCAGGCCGAAGTCCGGGCGGCGTACCGGCGGCTGGCCTTGCGCTGGCACCCCGACAAAAACCCCGGCGACGGGGCCGCTGAGGAGTTTTTTAAGCAACTCAACGAAGCGCATCAGGTGTTGAGCGATTCCGTTCGTCGCTACCAGTACGACCAATTGCTGTTCTACGCCGAGCAGTCGGCGGCACTGCCCGCGCATCCTCCGCGCCGGGCGACCGAACGGCGCGCGCCACCGGGCTACCAACCCCCGCCGCCCCCGCCCGCCTACCGCTGGCCCGACCGCGCCGAGCGGCTTCGTTGGGGCGTGTGGATGGCCGGTTTCTGCTTATTTATTGCGGCGTTGGTGTGGGCCAAAGGCAGTATGGATCGGTCGCACGCCGAGGCCGAATGGCGCGAAGCCCACCGCCTGCTGGCCCTGGGCGATACCACGGAGGCGGTTTTGCAACTTACGGAAGTGATTTTTCATCAACCCCAACGGGCCGAGGCGTACCGGTTACGCGGCGAAATCAGGCTACATTTTTACGGACGGGAAGAGTTGGCTTACCAGGATTTTCGCAAAGCACTTTCGTTGAGCGCGGCCCAGGACGACGTGGATTTGCGGCAAAAACTGGGGATATGCTGCGTCAAGCAGGGGCGATTGTCCGAAGCGCTGGTGCATTTCAACCGCGCCGTGGTGCTGGCCCCGGAGAATGGCCGAAATTATCTGTTGCGCGGGGCGGCTTTTTTTCAATTAAACGATAAAATCAGCGCCTGCGCCGATTGGCTCCGGGCCTGGGAACTAGCCGAAAGCCAGGCACAAACCCTGATTAACGACTACTGCCCTTGAGGCGTCCTTACGCCGTGCGGGCAAATTCCGGCACGGTCGTGATGGGGCTACCCAACTCGGCCCAGGTGGTTGCGGCCTCGAAGCGCTCCGGGTATTGGTGCAAAGCCTCCAGGATGTGCGCGCCGTAATTGACCTTCCGGCTGGCTAAACCAATGATTTTCAACAAAGTCAGGGGCGCTTTGAGGACGGAGAGTTTTTGTTTTTGGTAGTGCTTGGCAAACAAACGCGCGCCCGCCTCAAGCGTGTGGGCTTCCGGCCCCTGAACGACGTATTCGCGGCTTTCGCCCAAGGATATTTTCTGAAAAGCCGCCGCCACTTGTCGCCCGTAATCCCGTCCGGCAATCATCCACAACCGAACTTCCGACGAACCCGCCAGCGCCAGGCGATTGCCCTGGAGTTGGAGGAAAAACGTTTCCATGAACGTGGACGGGTAAAAAATCAGATGGGGAATGCCCGAGGCCTTGAGCCGCCGCACGGCCTCGTGCTTGACGTCGAAGACCCACCAGCGAAACCCATTCATGCCCTGGTACCGCATCACGATGGACGAAAGGTAGCCGATGCGCCGAATGCCCGCCCGTTGAGCGGCGGGCAGCAGGTTGTCGAGGCCGTTGGTTTCGGTGTGAAATTCGGACTGTTTCTCACCCTGCAATACGGACAGACTCAGGTACAGCGCGTCCTGATTTTGCAGCCCCGCCGCCAGGCTCGCCGGGTCGCGCAGATCGGCTTTAACCACGCGGGTGTTTGGGAAAAGCGCCTGCGCTTGCTCGGGGTGGCGGGCCAGAATCGTGACGGTAAACCCGGCGTCGATGAGTTGCTGCGTGACGGGTTTGCCCAGCAGGCCCGTGGCCCCGATGATGGCGATGTTCATAGACAAAATCGTTCAGCGACCCCGATGGAGCTATACGCCCCAATTGGCCGGGTCGCGCCGCCAGTCGGCGAGCGTGGCCAGTTGATCTTCGGTGATGTAGTGGAGGTGCGCCGCCTCGTCGAGCAGGGCGGTGTAGTCGCTCAGGCAGCGGAGATCCACTGATTTTTCGGCAAAATTCCGTTCGGCGGTTTCAAAGCCGTAGGTGAAAATGGCCACCATGCCCAAAACACTGGCCCCCGCTTCGCGCAGGGCATCGGCGGCCCGGAGCGAACTACCGCCCGTCGAGATTAAATCTTCCACGATAACCACGCGCTGGGCGGGTTCTACCTTGCCTTCGATGAGGTTGTTGAGGCCGTGTTTTTTGGGTTCAGCGCGAACGTAAATGAACGGCAGGCCGATTTCGTCGGCCACCAGTACGCCCTGCGGAATCCCCGCCGTGGCCACGCCCGCGATGGCTTCGACGTCGGGGTAAGCCGAAACGATGACCTCGCTGAGGGCGTGTTTGATGAATGTGCGGACGTCGGGGTAGGAAAGCGACAGGCGATTGTCGCAGTAAATGGGGGAATTCCAGCCCGAACTCCACTGAAACGGTTGGGTTGGAGCTAGCTGAATGGCCTTGATTTCCAGCAACATTCGGGCCACCTGGCGGGCAATGGTCGTGGGGTTTATCATGGCGGCAAAACTACAAAACGAATTGCAAAGCCGCCGCCCAATGCCGTAAATTTGCAAAATGACCAATCCCTGCTATCGCTAACTGGCCAATTTCTTTTTATGGTAATCTTCATCAACGACCGACCGTTACGCCTAACCGACGCCCAACGGGCTGATTTACTGCAAGAGAAAAAAGAGTACGATGTTGTGGTCGACGTCCGGCTCGACGCCATCCGCCCACAAATTCTGAAGGGCCACGTGCTGATTCTCAACGCCTCCCCCGCCACGGTCGACCGGGTTCTGAAACTGCTTCATGAAACTTACCCGGCTGACCTTCAGTCGGTAGCGCTACAAGTAGCCAATAAAAAACAGGCGGAAGAAAAACTAAAAAGTCATTTCCGGGTGGTAAAAGCGGCGGGCGGGGTGATTTTCAACGGTGATCGCGTGTTGCTCATGTATCGCCTCAAGCGCTGGGATTTACCCAAAGGCAAACTGGACCCCAACGAAAAATCGCGCGACGCAGCGCTCCGCGAGGTGGAGGAGGAAACCGGTATTCTGGCCGAACTGGAAGAGAAAATCTGCACGACCTGGCATACCTACACCCAGAATAATAACCGCATTCTGAAGCGCACCAAGTGGTACCGCATGAGTTGCCTCGACGATTCAGCGATGGCTCCGCAGTGGGAAGAAAACATCGAACGCCTGGCCTGGATGGATAAAAAGGAAGTGCAAAATGCCCTGGTCGATTCGTACAGTTCGATCCGGTACGTGTTTGAGCGCCTCTGGAAACAGGAAATCCTCAATGATCAGTGATCAGTGATCATTGATCACTGAAAGTTAGTTTGTACGGCAAAAACTCATCGACGTTTGCCCCGTAGCGGTGCAAATCGCGGATGATGGTCGAGGAGATGGGGGCCAGTTCGGGTGAGGTGATGAGGAAAACTGTCTCCAAGCCTTCAACCAGGTGACGGTTTACCTGAGCAATGCTGTTTTCGTACTCAAAATCAGTCGTGTTGCGCAAGCCCCGAAGCAAGTATTTAGCGCCGTACTGTTGGGCGATGTGGGCCGTCAGGTCGTCGTAGGCCAGTACCCGCACGGGCGCATCGGCAAACGTACCTTCGATGTAGCCGGTCATGGTGTCGAGCGGGAAATAGCGCTCTTTCCGGGCGTTATGGCCAATGCCAATGATGATTTCGTCGAAAAGCGACAGCCCCCGGCGCACGATATCTTCGTGCCCTTTGGTGAATGGATCGAATGACCCCGGAAATAAAGCAATGCGTTTCATGAACTCAGTTTGAAGAAGCCTCACCCAACCCTCTCCGGTAGGGAGGACATCATCAGCTAAAAAGCCCTCTCCACCGGAGAGGGTTGGGTGAGGCTCTACCGCTTACGCCAGGGCGAATGTGCGCAACAAGGCGGCGTACCGGTGCGAGGATATATTGGCAAAATCGCCTTTCAGTGACGCACCCACCGACGGATGCCGAAGGGCGAAATCGGGCAGGTATTTTGACAATTCGTCGTACGCTTCACTATTCGCTTCAAACTGCCCCATCGCCAGCACCGTGATTTCGGAGGGGTTGATTTTCAACTCATTCAGCACAAACACCATGTAGTACACCAGATCGCTGACGGTTCGGAAGGCAAACCGATTAACGTAGCACAGTTGTCCGGCTTCGGCGTACAGCATTCCCACGGACGTCTTTTCCAGATAAAGCAAAAAGGTTTTTACTTTCGGGGGCAGGACGTCACGGCCCACTGCGATCAGGGCGTCGATGTGGGGGTCGCAG
>JAJAZB010000460.1 GCA_026785975.1 Cytophagaceae bacterium
GTTTGGCACCTCGATGTCGGCTCGTCACATCCTGGGGCTGGAGAAGGTCCCAAGGGTTCGGCTGTTCGCCGATTAAAGTGGCACGCGAGCTGGGTTCAGAACGTCGTGAGACAGTTCGGTCCCTATCTGTGATGGGCGTTGGAAGATTGAGGGGGTCTGACCTTAGTACGAGAGGACCGGGTTGGACCGACCGCTGGTGCACCAGTTATCCCGCCAGGGGTACGGCTGGGTAGCTACGTCGGGTTGGGATAAGCGCTGAAAGCATCTAAGTGCGAAACCCGCCCCAAGATGAGTCTTCCCCTGAGGGTCGTTCGAGATTAGGACGTTGATAGGCGACAGGTGCAAAGGCTGAGAGGCCAAAGCCGAGTCGTACTAATGGCCCGAAACGTTAACCAAATAATACCTTTTGCGCCCGGTGCGCGTGCTGAAGGTTCTTCGTTTACAACCTGTTCAAAGCCAACCTTGATGATCTTGATGGTGGTCATAGCCGGGGTGTTCACCTCTTCCCATTCCGAACAGAGCCGTTAAGCCCCCCCACGCCGATGATACTGGGTTCAGCCCCGGGAAAGTAGGTCACCGCCACAATACCCTTTTTTGTGAACGGTTAAAAGGCCCCAACTCACCCTGAGTTGGGGCCTCTTTTTATGCGATTAACCTCAACAATTCCAGTTTAATATTCTGCCAAGGCTGATTCAAATTGATGGTTTCTATACGAATTGAAAGATTAGTGTCTGAATAAATCGAAGACAGAGCTTGGCTAACTGTTGGGTAAAGCAATATCCCACCGCAACGCTTGTCTTTATTCGATTGGTTCTTTAGATAGGCGAACAACTGATATAAATGTGGGGAATGAAGTTTCTGCGCATTGAAATAAGACTGGAATATCTCGGCGTAAAATTTTGTGTCAATTATGAGTTTGCGTTCAGGATTTTCAAGAGTAATATCAGTTCTCATTAACGGCAAAAGACGACAATCAAATTCGCTGGAACGTAGTTGCCAGTACACTGTTTCGCGACGCACAGTAAATAGTTTCTGCTCAATTCGGTAAAAATTTCTAACGAAAGCCTCGAATAGAATTGCCATTTTTTTTTCATCGCGCCAAAAATCTTTAAAAATGTATGATCCCTTTTGTTCGTTGACAAGTAGATTTTCGTGAATAAGTTGGCAAATATGTAGTAAAAAACGTTGATGGGGACTTTT
The DNA here is from genome assembly GCA_026785975.1 of Cytophagaceae bacterium. Lineage (GTDB taxonomy): Bacteria > Bacteroidota > Bacteroidia > Cytophagales > Spirosomataceae > JAJAZB01. Next base: position 1,201 of record JAJAZB010000460.1, read on the forward strand.
AACTCGTTGTAGCTGGTTGTAGAAAAGCGATTTTGACAGGGACACGCAGTTAACATCTGCAAATCGCTTAATCCAATGCAAACTACGTTTACGAAGAGATACAGATAGCTGTCCCGTTCTGCTCGAGTTAATCAAAGTCGTTTTTATAATGCCAATGTAAAGTTGGTTAGGCGCAAACTCGTCAAAGGCACAAATCGTTTTACCTTGACGGGTAAGTTCATGTAACAAAGTTAAGTTGAAGTTTATTTTACCTTTCACGCCGGGATATGCATCTAATACTTCAGCATATTCCTGAGGAAATCCATTTTTTGCTTGTATTATAACACCATTAATCAGGGTATTTATCAATAAATCAAACAATGAAGAGTCGGCTTCTGCATCAACGTATGCGTAATCACGTTCAGGAACTACATCCCAGGCATAACATAATAAATAATATAAATTTTGAATGGGAATCATTGTACGTTAATACGCAATTGTCAATAATTTATTTATTTCAAAGACTGCTTTTTCGGAATCATCAAACCAATATTCACGCAGAAGTGGCGCAATTTCTAAATTGATGATGCGACGAAGCCAAGTTGTGTGGTTCGGTGTAGGATTGAGAAAGTAACTATGTCCGATACAAAATGAAGCGGAGAGTGAAGGATCGTGTTTTATTGTTTGATTTAAGGACTGCAAAGACGCTGCAATGCGTTCGGCAAAAATAATCTCGACACCTCGTTCATAAAGTAGTTGAATGAATTTGTCGCCAAATTCGGGCTCCAACTCCATGAAAGCAAAACGGCGTCTCAGCGCGTAATCTACCATCGCCAACGAACGGTCAGCGGTGTTCATGGTCGCGATAAGAAATAAGTTAGGCGGAATATAGAAAGCTGTTTCTGAGTACGTTAGCGCGATAGCGTGGGTGACATTTCGTTTATCGGCCTCTAAAAGCAGCAGTAATTCGCCGAATATTTTACTTAGATTACCCCGATTAATTTCGTCGATAACCAGCACAAAAGGCCGAGTGGGCTGGCGTTGAGCCAATTGACAAAATTCATAGAATACCCCGTTCCGTAGCCGAAAGCCCCCGTGTCCGTCAGGACGGTAGCCCTGCACGAAATCCTCGTACGCATACGACTGATGAAACTGCACTATACGTAATCTGCCGGGGTCCCTACCTCCCAGAATAGCTTCGGCGAGACGCTGGGCCACAAACGTTTTGCCCACGCCCGGCGGCCCTTGTAAAATCAGATTACGCTTGTAGTTTAGTACGGCCAGTGCTTCTTCAAGAAAGTCATCCGCTTGTAACAATTGTTGTGACGGCTCTTTGTCATTTTCTCCGGGTGAATCGTAAGAAGCCTGCGTTTCAGCAACTTGAAAGTCCTTGCTGAGTTGATCGTTCGCTTGTTTATAAAGCGGTAAAAGCGAGCCTAAAAAAGTTAGGACGGGCGCAAGCGTGTCAAAGCGATCTACGGTTTCCTGACGATCACGAAGAATCGCGCGACCCGACCAGATTCCGGCGTGAATGCCCTGAGCACTAATCCGGCAAAAAAGTTGATGCGCCTTTACGTGTGTGGCCCGCTCCGGGGGATAAATGGCTAACCAGCAATTCGAGGTTCCGTAGCGATGACTGCCCGAAAAATCAACCAAATGCAACCGGTGGTGTTGTAGCTGCAATACGCGAAGCAACTCGTTGCCAATTTCATGCAGCGCCTCCCGGATGATAGGGGCTAAATTTTTTCGATAAAAAAACGTGTGGAATAGTTTGAAATAACTGAGACGACCGCCTTTTTGCCAATTTCTGAATGGATCTTTCTTGGCGTAGCTGGCCAATCCTTCGGTTAAGCGGGTACCGTATTTCTCGAAAAAGGCTACATTGCGCTCCTCAATTTCCTGCCGAATCAATTCTACATCGGCAGCAGAAAGCGGTGGGCGACCCTCTTCCAATTGATTCAGCACTTCATAGCGCAGTAAATTAACGGGCGAAAAATGCTGCTCAACGCCTTGATATTGAACCATCAACGATTGGATTGTTAGCCGATCGAGCCCATTGATTTGCGCGAAAAGCGTGGTTTCATCTTCAAGGGTACGAAGATGATGGGCCGTTTCCTGCAATAAATTTAGTGGAGTGTCGAGCATGGTTTATACCTGCCGATAGAACGCTTCGATGCGCTGATTTATGTCGATTAACTGCGATTCGACGATGTAGCCACTCCGATGAATTCCCTCAATCCGGCTTAAAAGTGCATCAACTTCCAAACGGGATACGCCACTTTTAGCGGACAGGCGCTGACGGAATTCTTCGTCAAAATCGTTTGTCGGCGTATTGAATTGTTGCCTGACATACGCCAACCAATGGGTAATTTTCTTCTCGGCCAAATCAACATGATTACCTTGTTGAAAGTATAATTGCCCGATTGTTTTTACAAAATCCAGGGAGGTGTTGCGGGGTGGTTCAACCACTGGAATCGCACGCTGGCGTCGTTTACTTTCCAGCAAAATGTAAACCAACAAAGTCACCAGTGTCAGGTAATACGCCCAGCGCAACGAGGAATGACTTAGCAGAAACCGAAAGATTGACTCGTCTCCTATCCGGCCTTGCTTTTGGTACTCGTCCCAGTACGTTGGCGCAATGGGTAAATAGGAAAAGGCTTTAAACGCGTACTCAGCGGTTGGTTTTTGTAAAATATATAAATTAGTAAAAGCCACCGGCACGGTGTGCAGTAGGAAAGCCCCTTTACCGAATTTGATTTTAATAAAATCAATCCGGCCCCGGCTATTCACGCCTAAAGCTACCGCTTTCGCCAGGCTATCCGGTTTGAAATACAGGTTCGCCCAATTGCGCCGGTACGCATAAGGAGTTGCAGCTTTCAAGGTTGGATTTAAAAAATTAAGATTGGTTGAATCACCAGGTCGCTCGGTATCTATGCTGGTCCGAAAATTCAGGGTGTCCTGAAAAATTTTGGCAAACTGACTGGCTGCCACAAATACCTGATTGCCCTGGGCCGCGTACCTCAGCAGTTGGTGCAGATCATTTTTATCAATTTCAAATGACCCATTCACGAAGATGTAATTCGTTCGGGCGGGCCGATTTGTTTCGCGCAAATGATTATAAACGGGCAGACGTACCGGGCGTATCGGTTGGTTATTGAATAATTCCGGCAGCAGTTCAAAAGTCGCTTTAGTCCCGTAAGGAATGGCATCCTGATTGCTGTACGTGGGGTGCCAGTCAAGAGGTTTTGGCCGGTAATATTCTACCATTACGAAGGACAACGTCGTTAGGCCGAGCAGAATGTGGTATTTAGTTGACGAATTTTTCAACGTAAAAAAGTTAACGTCGTACCGCCGACAAGGTTTGTTCAAAGGCTTCAAA
>JAJAZB010000461.1 GCA_026785975.1 Cytophagaceae bacterium
CTTTAGAAACAGTCCCGTCCCCATCGCTGGCATTCGCCGATAGCGCAATGCTGGCCGAAGCGGTGAAACTGGCATTGTTGGCCGGAGCCGTCAGGCTTACGCTCGGGGCTTGGTTGGTCGGTGGCGGGTTACCCGTGCAGACGGTCACGGTTTTGCAAAACTGTTTGTACCAGGGGGCCACTGAGTAGTTGACCCCCACGCACAACTCGCCGCCCGTGAAGCCAGCACCAAAGCTGACCATTGCTTTCCAGGGCTGACCCGCCGGGTTGGTGATGCTCACCGCCGAGCCGTTGGACCACCAGGCCGAGTAGCTGCTCACGTTGTTGCGGTTGCTGGCGTTGATTTCAAAATTTACCACCGAGTTGAGCGCCACGCAATCCGGCCCGAGGATGTCCCCGGTGCCACCCGGCGGCGTGCCGCCATTGACGCTGACGTTTACCGTCGCCGAGGTGGTCATCGCGCCGAGGTTGTCGGTGGCTTTGGCCGTGAGTGCGTAGCTGCCCGCCGCCACGTTGCTCCAGGTGAATTCATACGGGGCGGTTAAATCCTCACCTAACTTCGTATTTCCCTGGAAAAACTCGACTTTGGAAACAGTCCCGTCCCCATCGCTGGCATTCGCCGACAGCGCGATGCTGGCCGGAGCGGTGAAACTGGCGTTGTTGGCCGGAGCCGTCAGGCTCACACCCGGCAACTGGTTGCCCGGTGCGCTAACCGTCACGTTCACGGCGGCGGAGTTGAGCGGCCCGCCCGAACTCAGGATGGCTTTGGCCGTCAGGCTGTAGCTTCCGGCGGGTACGTTGGTCCACGAAAAAGCGTAGGGCGCGGTTAAATCTTCACCCAACTTCGTGCTTCCCTGGTAAAATTCCACCTTCGTCGGGCTGGCGTTGGCCACGCTGGCGGCGAGGGGAATGCTGGCCGGAGCCGTAAACGTGGCGTTGGCCGCCGGACTGGTCAGGGTAATGGAGGGCGTTCCTGGCGTACCGAAAAAATAATCCCAGTACGTGTTCACGAATTCGTAGGTCGGTCGCCCGCAGCCTTGTTTGTCCCAGTTGACCGACCACGTCATCATGCCGCGCAAACCGGGATACGTGCCCGTGGTGGCGTAGGTACCGCCGTAAGCGATTCCTTTCGTGAGGTAGTCGAGGGCCTTAAGCACTTCGGCGGGCGGGGTATACCCGCTGCCCGCTGCCGACGTACAGGCCGGAAGGCCGATGGCCACCTGGTCGGGGCGCAGGGCCGGGAAGGTTTGCCCCGTGCCCGCCACCGGGAAACCCCGCAGCAGCATATCGGTCATCGACACGATGAAATCGGCGGTGGCCGAGGAATAAATTTGCCCGTTGAGCGCCACCATAGAACCCGTGTTGTACAACTGTACTTGGACGTAGTTGAGAATATCGCGGATGTTGTACAGCACGGGCAAAAACGCCCCCGCCGTGCCCGTGTACGCACTATAGCCCGTTTGAACGTAGTACGTTTCGGGTGCGGCGCTGATGATAAACCCGCTCCCGTAGGCCGTTTTGAGTTCGCGCACGGCGGCAATCAGGTTGAGCGTGGCGGCCTGCGTGGGATTCCGAAAATCGGGGTTGTTGCCGCCGTAGGTCATTGAACTACCTTCCAAATCGAGGTCGATGCCGTCGAAACCGTAGCGGTCAATAATTTGCCGGACGGTCTGGACGAACGTATTTTTCTGCGCGACGGTGTTCAGTTTCACCACGCCGTTTTGCCCACCGATGGAAATAATAACCGGCGTGCCGCGCTGCTTGAGGGTTTGCACGTCGGCCCGGAAACTGGCCTCGGTGTAGGGTGCGGTAGGCGCGAACGTGGCCGTGTAGCCGTCGCTGTTTTGGGTTTCCAGAAACGACACGTTCACGACGTTGTATCTGGCGGGCACGTCGCGGAGGTTGATAAAGTTGGCGTCGTTCCAGTTCTGCCAGTAGCCCACGAGAGTCCGGGCGGGTAAGGGCGTGAACGAGGGCGGGGGCGGCGTCCCGGCCCAACTGTCGGCGGGCGCGAGGATGTGTTGCTTCACCCAGGTGCCCGAGGTACTCGTGTTGTTCCAGGCCCCGCTGCTGCAAGCCCCCGGAACCAGCGCCGCCGAACTTTCATTTTTGTCCGAGAAATTCCAGTTGCACCAGCTCACCTTGATGCCTGAGGGATTGGCCCCCGCCATCAGATCCACCCAGGTCTGGGCGTTGGCGTAGTTGTCGCCGCCATTGCCGGTGAAGTTGCTCGTGCCCCACTCGGAGATGAACAAGGGCACGGTTTGCAGCACTTCGTTGATGTAGTTCTGCGAAAAATGCGACCCGGCGTAGAAGTGAAACGTGTACATCAGGTTGGTGGCCAGGCTGCCCGAAATCATATTTCCGCGCACGTCGCCGGGCGTACCGCTGTAATTGGGCGTACCCACGAGGATAATCGCCGTGGGGTCGTACTGCCGGATTTCGGGAATCACCGCCTCGGCGTACGATTTGATTGTGGGCCAATCCACGCCGTTGGGTTCGTTGCAGAGTTCGTAAATGACGTGCTTTTTCCCGGCGTGGGTCTGGGCCATCGTGCGGAAAAAATCTTTGGCCTCGGCCAGGTGCAGGTTAGGGTTGCCGGGGTTGAGAATGTGCCAGTCGATGACGCAGTAAATGCCCGCAGCGGCGGTCCAATCCACAATTTCGTTGATTTTCGCCCGCAGCCCGGCGGGGTTGTTGACGTACCCGCCTTCGTCGATGTACATCGCGGCGCGAAACACGTCGCAGCCCCAGTCGGTGGCGAGCGTCTGGACGGACGAGGCCGTGAAGCACGATGGAAACCAGTGCAGCCCGTGCGTACTCATGCCCCGGAGTTGGGTGGGCGCTCCGGCCTCGTTGCAAAGTTGACGATTGATGACCTGGAGCCGCCCATTGGCGGTGAGGGGAGTCTGTGCCCGGAGCAGCGTCGTGCTCAACAGGCATGAAAGGAAGAGGTAGTACCCCGTGCGTAGGTAATTTTTCATACTCCTGTCAGCGGTTTTGGAGGTTAAAAAAAACGGCTTGTCCGGTGCTTTCTCGTTTGAAAGAACCCGGAGCAAGGTGGTTAGTTTATCGAAGAAAAACCAATGTTTGGGTACAAAAAAACGCTGCCGAATTGCTCAGGCCCGGAAGCAGCTGTACTTCTTGAAATCAGGACTTGTTTTTATCGCTACCCTAACTCTTAAAAAAAGGGTGTTTTCCCCGTTGTTTAAACACTGGGCGAGTTACATCTTTGGCAAAACATTCTTCAGTTATGGCTACGTTGCTCATCACGCCTCCGGGCAATGCCGTTCATCGTGATTTTTTCAGCGTCGGGGGCGTTGACATTCCCGAAGACGCCGAGATGGAATTCAGTACGGCGGTCGGCATCGTAAAAGTTCGTCCGGATTTCATGTTTCCCCACCTGGCTTTACTCGAAGCCCTGCCGGGTTCGGTTCCCGTTGGCTCCGTTGATTTGCGGATTATCAGCGCGACGGTGCCACCGAGCAACGTCGTACCCATCACCGTCACGGCGGGGCCTGCCCCGGCGCTCCGCATTTTGCAAACTGGCGAAGCCAAAACCCGCCCGTACACCATTGCCTTCGTTGCCAATCCGGCCATTGAATCGGCCAGTGGCGTGAAGTTCGGGCCCGACCCCATCCTGACCAACCGGCCCGGGTTCCAGAACCTGGTGTTGCACGGACTGCGGAATCTCTTTCAGGTGACCGAAGATCTGCTCCGGCAGCACGACTTCCACGCGCGGGTGCGAATCATCTCCATTTTTGACCCGACC
>JAJAZB010000462.1 GCA_026785975.1 Cytophagaceae bacterium
GCCACTGGGCGAGGGCTTTCAAATTCCCGTAAAAATCATTGCGGTTGATAGTCACCCCTTCGTAGGCCTTCCACTTGCTCGGATACCCGATTTTAGTCGTCAAAGCGGCGAGTTTTTTCTGGGCTTCAGCCTTTGTTTCAGCGCTCATCCAGTCGAGGCGGTCGATGCGGCGGGCAAACACCGTGCGCAGGTTGGCCACCAGTTCGTCCATCCGTTTCTTAGCGACGGGACTGAAATACTCCTTCACGTACAACTGGCCGAGCAAATCGCCCATCAGGTCGTCCGTGGCCAACGAAATGATCTTCCAACGCTCGTACACTTTTACCCCAAAGAGGGCTTTGCCGTTGAATTCAAAGCTCGCCTGCACGAACGGACTGCTCAGGTACAAGGCCGCGCCACTGAGCACGCTGAACCGGAGCTTGGCCTTCCAGGTTTCGAGCGACTCGCTGCCAAGGAGTTCGGCCAGTTTTCGGTAATACTTCGGGGCGAACAAGGTGAGCGTATCGGTTTTAAGACCGAGACCCGTCAGGCGGGCGGACAGGTCGAGGGCGGGAACTCCGGCCGCGAAATCCTCCACCGCAACTTTGGTGATCCGGGGAAACGGGTTGCGCATTTCGATTTGGCTCAGGTGCGACTGGGCCAGTTTGGCCTCCAACGCCAGAATATCCTGGGCCTGCTGCCGGGCTTTGGCTTCGGGCGTGCTGGTGAGGGTAAAGAGCGTTGTGATGTAGTCCACGTAGGCCTGGCGGATTTTCACCGTCGCGTCGTCGGTCTTCGTGTAGTACTCTTTTTCGGGCAGGCCCGTGCCAGTCTGGCTCATCACGACGGTGTGGGTATCGGGGTTTTGGGCACTCTGCCTCACTCCGATGGCCAGCAGCGACCAGCCGCCTTCCAGCGGGTGTTTGCTGATGTAGGCCAGCAGGTCGGCCACCGACTTAATCGCATCGATTTCGGCCAGGTAGGGTTTCACCGGGTCGTAACCGCGCTTTTCGACAGCCACGGAGTCGAGGCCCGATGCGTAAAAATCACCCACCCGTTGGGTGAGGCTACCCGTGGCAGCTTGGCGGTCGGCTATGGCCGCGTCGAGGAGTTTCCTCAAGTTCTTCCGGTTGTCGTCGCGCAGGGTGTAGTTCGACCCCCAGCCGGTTTCGGAGGCCGGAATTTCCGTGGTTTTGAGCCAGGTGCCGTTGGCGTAGCGGTAAAAATCTTCACGGGGACTCACGGATATGTCCATGCCCGACACATCGAGGCCGCGCTTGGGTTTTTCTTCGGCGGCCATCAGACCCAGCGCCAGCACGCCACTCGCCACCAACAGAGAGAGAGCGATTCGATTCATTTGGTCTTGTGCTTGAAGTGGTTTAAAAAACGAAATTAACAATAATATAGGTAGTTTGCGCTGAACCTCACTCCTACTCTATCCATGAACCGACGCCGTCTTTTACAAAAACTCGCTACGGGTGCCGCTTTAGCCAGTACGCCAGCCACACTCTCCGAAACGCTCGCCCAAACCACCGCCAAACCCAAAGCCCTCAACGGCCTGCCGCCGGTGAAAATCACGGACGTAAAAACCATCCTGACCTCGCCCAACGGCATCCGGCTGGTCGTGGTCAAGGTGATGACGTCCGAGCCGGGGCTTTACGGGGTGGGTTGCGCCACCTTCACCCAACGGGCCTACGTGGTGGCTACGGCGCTGGAAAAATACCTCAAACCGTTTCTGATTGGCCGCAACGTCGATGAGATCGAGGACATCTGGCAGGCCAGCTACGTGAGCAGCTACTGGCGCAATGGCCCGACGCTTTTCAACGCCATGAGCGGCGTCGACATGGCGTTGTGGGATATCAAAGGCAAACGCGCCAATATGCCCCTGTATCAACTCCTCGGCGGTAAAGTGCGCATGGGGGCCGAACTGTACTACCACGCCCAGGGCGGCAGTTTGCAGGAAGTCGAAGATAGCGCCCGGGCCGCGATGGAGCGGGGCTACAAGCACATTCGGGTGCAAATGGGCCTTCCCAACAACGCCGTGTACGGCGCGCGCGGTGCTACGGGTACACCGGCCAGTTCGGTGGGCGCTACGGCGGAAGTGGCCGGGCCAACCAACCCCAAACTTCTCTACAATCCCGGCGCGTACGTGCGCTCGGTGCCGAAACTGTTCGATCACTTGCGCAACAAACTCGGTGACGAAATCGAACTGCTGCACGACATTCACGAACGCATCAGTTTGAGTGATGCCGTCAGCCTTTGCAAATCGCTGGAACCCTACCGGCCCTATTTTATCGAAGATCCTTTCCCGCCCGAAGACAACGACCACTTTAAAATCCTGCGCCACGCCACGACGGTGCCCCTGGCGATGGGCGAATTGTTCAACACGCAACACGAGTACGTGCCGTTGATTAAAGACCGGCTCATCGATTTCATCCGCATTCACATTTCGCAGATTGGCGGGCTAAGCCCGGCGCGGAAGGTTCAGGCGATGTGCGAGTTTTTCGGGGTAAAAACCGCCTGGCACGGTCCCGGCGACGCCTCGCCGGTAGCCCACGCCGCGCAATTGGCGCTCGAACTCAACAGCTATAATTTTGGAATTCACGAAGGGTACGTGTTTCCCGAGCAAACCCAGGAAGTCTTTCCGGGCTGCCCGACGGTAAAAGACGGGATGATGTTTGCGCAGGAAACGCCGGGTTTGGGCATCGACATCAACGAAACGGTGGCGGCTAAATTCCCCTTCCCCGAGGGTGCCAACTTCGACTATTCCTGGGGCACCACCCGCCGCCGGGATGGGACGGTGATCCGGCCCTGAAAGCCCCCAAACCGGCCCGTCGGACTGCCCCGAAGGGGGCTTTCTGTCATTTCCAAACTCAATTTTTATGTCGTTATTTTTATTCTTTTTGAAAAAGCTCCCTTCGGGGGATTAGGGGCCTTTCTTGTCGTACTTCCCTTTTTGCCCAAAAAACAGATGCTATTCTCCTGGTTTTTTTAACTGATCCTGACTCACTCAACATCATGAAAACCGAAAAAATCACTGGGCTTTTGCTCATTGCGGGTACCGTATCGCTTTTCGTCCCCTACACGCTGCTCACGCTGGAATTTGATTATCCAAGTACATTCTCACGACCTTTCATCAGGGCGGCCCGAGGTTGATCTGGATCTGGTGGGCCTTTGCGCTAGTGGGTTTACCGCTGTTGGGCGCTTACATTTTGATCGGGCAAAAATTAGAAAATCGCGTTTGCTACCCACGCTGGGCGTTATTTCCGTCCTGGCGCAACTGGTTGGGCTGCTGCGCTGGACCTTCGTCGTTCCCGTCCTGGCCAATACCTACGTCACGACCAGTGACGAAGCCACCCGCGCGACGTGTAAAGTCGCTTTTCAGGCGGTGCATCAGTACGGGGGCGTGTTACTCGGCAAGCACGTCGGGCAATTATTCACCATTGCCTGGACGGTACTCATCGCTTCGGCCTTCGCCAAACTTCGTCTGTTACCCAAGTGGGTACTTGGCTTTGGCTACGCTTCGGCGGGAATTTACCTGCTGGCGCAAGCCGAATTGGCCGCCACGGTGATCCCCGATTTCCCCGTTTGGGCACCAGCGGGCCTGCTCGGAAGTTCGCTCTGGCTGGTCTGGCTGATTGTGGTTGGCGTAAAGTTTTTGAAAATTGACTTTAACAAAACATCTTCCCACCAATCATCCATTGCCGCGTAGCAAAGCAATTTTGAAGAAACCGTATAGGTAGCCTCCGCGTTTTAAGGATTGTTAACAACCCAATAAGTGGCTTACTACCAATAATTTGCGCTAAAAAATAGGGTTTAGCTCCGGCGAACGGTTCGTGGCATGATTTATTAAGTAAGAGTTCAGCGTTGAAAACGCGATAACCAACTCTCCATATCCCGATGAAAACGAACCCCATTATTACCCAAGTGAAACGAATGGTTTTGTACGCATTAACCTTGAGTGTACTGACCGGAACCATAGCCAATGGTCAACAAGCCAAGAAGCAAACTACCAAGACGACCAAAACAACTAAGAAAAAAACGGCCACGAAGAAAAAAGGCCTGACTCGTCAGCAAAAAGGTGCTCTAATCGGCGCCGGAGCCGGTGCAGTAGCCGGAGCCATCATCGGGAAAAAGTCGGGTCGGGCGGGGGTAGGTGCCATAATTGGAGCCGCCGTGGGTGGTACTGCCGGAGCACTCATTGCGCTGTACATGGACAAACAGGCCGAAGAACTCCGCGATAAATTGCGTGACGCCGGAGCGACCATCGAACGGATCGGCGAAGATGAGGTACGGATTACCTTCAAATCGGGCGTTCTGTTCGCCTACAATTCAACCGAACTTACGGGAGCTTCCCAGCAAAATATTGGCGAAATGGATGCGGTCCTGAAAAAATACGGGCAAACGGACATCTACGTTTCGGGCCACACCGACAACACGGGTTCGGATGCGTACAACCAGGGTTTGTCGGAGCGTCGGGCGCGTTCGGTAACCGGGTACATGGCCCAAAACGGCGTGGAAACTGCCCGGTTGAAGGAAAGTGGTTACGGCGAATCGCAACCCATCGCCACCAACCAAACCCCGGCGGGCCGGGATCGCAACCGCCGGGTGGAAGTATCGGTCAAGGCCAACAACAAAGTCAGACGGGCCGCCGAACGCGGCGATCTCGACGAACTGAAAGTCTTGACGGGCGTAGAACTTCAATAAAAAAGAGCGAGCCGCAGTTGTCTGCGGCGCGCGCTTTTTTGATCCCGTGCGTTAGTTAGCC